>QKAI01000472.1 GCA_003246505.1 Spirochaetaceae bacterium
AATCCTCCCCCGCCTTCATTTCGGGCTCGCCCTCGAGGACAGGTGCGGCGTATCCCAGGGGCTGTTCTTCCTTATCAAGGGCTTCAACAACTTCCTTGAAGGCATTGTCGATCAGCTTGCCGGAAGCTTCCTGCATAATCCCCTCGCCGAATTTCTTTTCGATGACGGCGGCGGGAACCTTGCCCTTGCGGAATCCCTTTATCTGTATCTCCTTGCTGTATTTGGCCAGAAGATCCTTATAGGCTTTGGAGGTTTCCTCTCCGTTTACGGTGACAGTCAGTTTTACCGATGAGTTTTCCTGTTTCTCTACCTTTTTTTCGGCAATCATCCCAATATCCTCACTTTAGTTTTATAAGGTCATTCACAGTTCTGAATAACATGTATGAAAAAAAAGCGACCCGCGAAAAAAAACGGGTCGCTGTAATTTCTCGTTTCTGTGCGAGAGAAGGGACTTGAACCCTTACGCCGAAGGCACTAGTTCCTAAGACTAGCGTGTCTACCAATTCCACCACTCTCGCCGGCATGCCTATTTAAGTAAAAAGACATGGGGATCGGCAATATGCCTCTCCCCATGTCTTTTGAGCCGTGAAGGGATCGAACCTTCGACCCACAGATTAAGAGTCTGTTGCTCTACCAGCTGAGCTAACGGCCCATGAATTAAATATCGTATGCGGTGCACCCCGAAATACGCCCAGCAGGATTCGAACCTGCGACCTACGGATTCGAAGTCCGGCGCTCTATCCAGCTGAGCTATGGGCGCTCCCGCAAGGGTGAATGACGGGACTTGAACCCGCGACAACCAGAACCACAATCTGGCGCTCTACCAACTGAACTACATTCACCGCGCGCTGGATGATATTATTAGATATAGTTTTTTTTGTCAATAATAGTTTTCGAATTATTTGACTTTTTTTCAGGAGGGATAAACGAGCCGGCTTTCGTCAATATCCTTGAGGACCTCCCCTAGGAATTTCAGGCTCTCGTACCGGGCCATGGGCAGATCCATGGAGAGGTAGTGGCCGCATTCCGCCGGGGAAGCCCCGGGGATGCCCCCCTCATAGGAGGCGATGAAGCGGAACATCTCCTTGAGCAGGTCCACCACCTCCGACGATTCCCGGCTCCCCTTCAGGAGCAGATAGAACCCGGTCCGGCAGCCCATGGGGCCGAAGTAGATGATCTCCCCGCCCCAGGTGCTGTGATTCCGGAGGAAGGTGGCCCCCAGATGCTCTATGGCATGGATAATCCCGTTGTCCATGACCGGTTCCCGGTTGGGCCGCTTCATCCTAACGTCGAGGGTGGTGACCGAACTGTTTCCCACCCCGTCCCGCCGGGACACATAGACCCCCCGCCTCAGTTTGTTGTGATCCACGGAAAAACTGGCAATCCGTTCCATCTCACCGTCCATCCTCTGTACCTCCTGCCTGCGATTCTATAGGTTCCGTTACGGGGGAAGCCTCCTCAATGCGGAGTCTCGGATAGGGGATGTCCATCCCCAGTTCGTTCATCTTCCCCAGAATAGCCTTGGCAATGGCATTTTTCACTTTGGCGTAATCGGTCTTGAGAAACCAGACGCCGTAGGTTACGGTTATGCCCCTTTCGGTGAAATCCTTTATAAGAAAGAAGGGATCCGGCTCGTCCAGGACCATGGGGATTTCCAGGGCCAGGGAGCGGAGCCCCTCCTCCAGCCTGGTCAGATCCGTATCGTAGCCCACGGTGAAGGTGGAGTCCAGGCGGCGCAGGGGGAACCGGGTGATGTTGGTCACCTCGTTGGAGATGATCAGTTCGTTGGGTATGCGGACGAGCATATTGTCAAAGGTTTTGATCTTGACCGCCAGGAGATCCACGTCCACGACCGAACCGACCTGGGTTCCGATTTTCACGGCGTCCCCCACCTCGAAGGGCTTTTCCGAGAGAAGGAAAAATCCGCTCACCATGTTGCCGATGCTCTTCTGGCTGGCCACGCCCAGGGCGATGCCCAGGATTCCCGCGGCCCCCAGCAGGGCGGTCACGTTCACCCCCAGCTCGGAGAGGACCACGAAGAGGAGGATCGTCATTCCGGAGTAGCTGATGATCTTGTTGACGATCATGCTGGACTGGCGGCTGACCCGCTTGCGGGTGATCTTCTGCACGATGGCCACGGCCAGCCTTATAAGGATGATCCCCACCACAAAATAGATCAGGGCCCGGGTCAGATTCCGGAAGTTGTCCGAATTGAATACCCTGTTCAGGACTTCATTGTTTGCAAACCGTTCCAGCATATTCGGAGCTCCTTATATGTTCGTAAGGGATTTGATGAAATAGAAACTGCGTCTCAGCCCGATCGGATCCTTTTTCACGACCGGGGCGGCGAAGAGCCTGTAATCGTCGGGATAGTCCGAGGCGGAATCGATGCTTACCTGGCTCACCTGCTCCACGCCGCGGAATCGGACCGTCACCCCGTCGGTGAGGAATTCCTCCCCCCGGCAGTAGAGGGAGTAATGGGGTACGCGCAGGATAAGGCGCTGAAAATCCAGAAGCTCCGGGGAGACGTTGGCTATGGTCAGGGGGCAGAGGGCAAGGGCCGGATCGGCGGGATGGGGGGAGCTCTCCTCGGGGAGGGTAAAGGGCAGGGAGTAGGCCGGTTCCGTTCCCCCGATTCGGGATCCCCGAACCAGGTTTTGGAGAGGTGGGGCAGGGGAAAAAGGGCCAGGATCCGGTAGTGCCCCTTCGGTTCGGGCACGGCCAGGGCCGGAATGAGGGGGATCGGAACGACGGTGGATATCTCATTGCGGGGGCCTATGACCAGGGGGTGATCCATTCTCAGGACCACGGGCAGATCGGGAAGGGTGGGGATGTGGTGCATCTCCTCCCCGCTGATGATGACGTTCTTGCTACCCTCGAGGATGCTGCCTTCCTCGTCGGCACGCTCGTATTCCAGTCTGTCCCCCCGCCGGCGGTATACCAGGGACTCCCCGAAGGGAAGGGAAAGGGTGCCCTCCCTATGCATAAGAGGTCCGTAGGGGCCGTTCGTAAAAATCTGATCCATAAATCAGCCTCCCCTGTTATTATGATGGAATAACCGGGAAATATCCACCCCCGCTCAGGAATGGGAGGGGAATATCCGATTCAGAACGGCGGCGAACTCAGGCGGGTAGGGCGCGGTGACGAGGATTTCCTCACCCCCGGCCGGATGGGGGAAGCGGATCTGCCGGGAGTGGAGCATGAGCCTTTCGCAGCCGCAGAAATCCCGGAGTATGCCGTTGTGCCGCAGGTCCCCGTGGGCCGTATCCCCCAGGATGGGGTGGCCGATCCGGGCCAGGTGGCGCCGGAGCTGGTGGTATCGTCCCGTTACCGGTTCCGCTTCGATGAGGGTGTAGCGGCTGGTGGGGTACCGGTTGTTCCCCACGGGGATCTCCCCCCGCTCCAGGGGGCGGTACCGGGTCAGGGCTTCCTGCTCCCCCCTCTCCTCCCCCCGGGGCACCTTCCCCCGGACGTACCGCTGGAGGGGAATCCCTATCTCCCCCGATTCGATCACCCAGCCCCGGACCAGGGCGTGGTAGGTTTTATGGATATCCCCTCCCCGGAAGGATTCCCCCAGTTTCCGGGCCGTCTCCCCGTCGTTCGCGCATATCAGCACCCCCGAGGCGGGCCGGTCCAGACGGTGAACGGGAGAGGGGGGGGCGGGGAAGAGGATCGCCAGGCGGTCCACCAGGGAGTCCCGGTCCGGGGAGATCTCCCCCCGGTGCACCAGAAGGCCGGAGGGTTTATTGATGAGGGTTATCCATTCGTCCCGGTAAAGGATTTCCATATCCATGGGGGCATTGTAGGGAACGGGCCGGCGGGAGGCAAGGGGTCGGCCCGTAACGTCGGTGTAGCTTTTAGGGTTTACTCCCTACGGAAATGTAAGAAGTATTCCGTGGAAATACATTCCGGTGAAGTTTTTTCCCTTGGCACAGCTCTTGCATTATTATGGCAAATAGGGATGTGAACGGGAGATAAAATGACTTCTTATGAGGAATCATTAACCCTGATTGGAAAACTCAGTCAAATTATTCTGGAAGAGAAGAATCTTTTCCACAGTCTCCATGAGGCGCTGGGCCTGCTGGCGGGCACTCTGGGGCTGAAAAGAAGCATGTTGACGATTTATAACCGAAAGACGGGCAAGATATACATAAAAGAGGCCGTAGGATACACCTATCAGGAAAAGGGAAAAGGGATATACTCCCCCGGAGAAGGGATAACCGGAAGGGTTGTCGAACGGGGGGAGCCGATCATTGTGGAGGATATCACCGATGATCCCCGCTTTCTCAACAGGACAGGGGTCTCCGAAATGGAGAAGGAGACCCTCTCTTTTGTGTGCGTGCCCATCAAATCGGGAGAGAATGTGATAGGGACGCTGAGTGCTCAGATGCCCAAGGCCGGGGTGGAGGAATTGAAGAAAGTACAACACCTTATGTCTATTGCCGGTACGATTATTTTTCATGCCGTGCTGAGGACCCAGGCCGAGGAGGAGGAAAAGCACGAACTGGAGGACGAGAACAGAAGGCTCCAGGAAGCGTTGGGAGAGAGAAAGCGGGACCGTTCCGATATGGTCGGCAATTCCAAGGTGATGCAGCGGCTCATGCAACTTTTGAGCAAAATCGCCGCGACGGACGCCACGGTGCTCATCGAAGGAGAGAGCGGCGTGGGAAAGAGTCTGGTGGCCTGGGAACTGCACAGGAGCATCAAGCTGAACTGCGCCGCCCTGCCCGAGTCGATTATCGAGAGCGAGCTGTTCGGCCATGAGAGGGGGGCTTTCACCGGGGCCCTTCAGCAGCGTAAGGGGCGGTTCGAGCTGGCCAACGGGGGAACGATCTTTCTCGATGAAATCGGGGAGATCAGTCTGGCCACTCAAGCCAAACTGCTGAGGGTGCTCCAGGAGGGGGAATTTGAACGGGTCGGCGGAGTGGAGACTCTTGTCACCGACGCCCGTATCATTGCGGCCACCAACAAGAATCTTGAAGAGCAGGTAAAGAAGGGCGCCTTTCGGGAAGACCTTTTTTACCGGCTCAACATCATTCCTGTCATGGTGCCCCCCCTCCGGGACCGGAAAAACGACATCGTCCTGCTGGCGGATCATTTCATAGAGAAGGCCAACAAGATGAATCAGAAACAGGTCAACCGGATTTCCACGCCCGCCATCGACATGCTCATGTCCTACCACTGGCCCGGGAACATCCGGGAGCTGGAGCACGCCATCGAGCGGGCGGTCATCCTCACCGACGACAATACGATCCACGGCTACCATCTGCCCCCGTCCCTGCAGGTGCCCTCCGCCTCGCCCCGCCGGTTCGAGGAGGAGGGGACCCTGTCCCAGCGGCTGGAGGCGATCGAGTACGAAATGATCGTGGACGCCCTCAAGGCCACCCACGGAAACGCCTCCAAGGCGGCGGAAGTGCTGGGCCTGACCAACCGCATGATGGGACTGCGCCTGAGCAAGTACGGCGTGGATTACCGCAGCTTCCGCCATCCCTCCAAATCGGATGAGGAGCCCGCCCTACCGGCCGTCTGACCATCGGCCCCTAAGGGCCGTCACCCGGGAAAACTGCGCCGGAAGTCCAGGCTCGAAGGGGACTGGAAGACGGCCAGTTCGAAGAAGGGCACCGCCGCCAGGATGTGATCGAAAATGTCCGCCTGGATGTTTTCGTAGCTGGCCCAGGCCTGATCCCTTGAAAACACGTAGACCTCCAGGGGAATCCCCTTGTCCGTGGGCTGCAGCTGGCGGACGAGGAAGGTCATCTCCCCGTGGATGAGGGGGTTGTTCCTCAGATAGGCGGCGAGGTACGCCCGGAACACTCCCAGGTTTGTCATGCGCCGGCCGTTGATCTCCCGGACCGTGTTCACCCCTTTGCGCCGGTTGTCCTCGTCTATCTCCTCCTGCTTCCGGGGGATGAAATCCTTGAGGAGATCGATCTCCCTGAATTTGTCCAGCATCTCCCCGGTGCAGAATTTCACGCTGTTCATGTCCAGGCTGATATGCCTCTTGATGCGCCGGCCCCCGGACTCGCTCATGCCCCGCCAGTTCTTGAAGGAGGAGGAGACCAGGCTGTAGATGGGCACGCTGACCAGGGTCTTGTCCCAGTTCTGCACGGTCACGGTCTGCAGTTTGATGTCCACCACGTCCCCGTCGGCGTCATGGTCGGGCACGGAGATCCAGTCCCCGATGCGTATCATGTCGTTCCCCGTGAGCTGCACCGCCGCCACCAGCCCCAGGATGGAATCCTTGAAGACCAGCATGAGCACCGCCGATAGGGCCCCGATGCCGGAGAGGAGCCCCAGGGCGGACCTGTCCATGAGCACCGAGGCGGCCAGGATGACCGCCATGATGGCGGCGATGACCCGCACGATCTGCAGGTACCCCTTGATGGGCCGGTTCCGGGACATGTCGTAGGTGGAGTAGATCCGGTTGACACCGGTGAGGAAGGCGTTGAAGATGTTCAGGATGACCAGGATGAGGTAGGCCAGGATCAGCCTCTGCAGAAAGGTCGACATCCCGCTCGCCTTCCGGAAGAACAGGGGGAAGGAGAAATAGAGCAGAAGGCCGGGCACGATGCGGGCCATTCTGTTGAAAAGGCCCGTCCCCATGAGAATATCGTCCCATTTGGTGGCTGTTTTCTCTATGATCCTCGAAAGGACGGCGGTGATGATTTTCCCGGTGATCAGATTCACCAGCAGGGCGGCGAGAAGCAGCCCGGCCAGAAGCAGAGCCGCGCTGATGACCTCCGCGGGGAGTTCCCCCAGTCCCAGTCCTGCCAGCGCGGCGGCAATTGCCATATCCATAGACCCCCCTCCGCTTACAGTATAGAAGAGGGGGGACCTTTCATCAACCGCTCCCCTCCGCTAAGAGAAATACCGGAAGGGAAGGCTTTCGTCCTCCGGGATTATCATTCCGGACTTTTTTATGTAAAATATTTTAATGAAATCAAAATGCCTGAGCAGGATAGGTTCACCATGAACGAAGGGGGCGGGTCCTTTCCCGTTATCATCAGTTTCATCATCGCCGCGGGAGCTTTCTCCATTATTGTCCTTTCCCTCCTTCAGCTCGCCTCGGCAGGGAAAAGGGGGAGACTTCACTACATACAGAACTCCTTTTTCATTATCTGCGGTTTCTGCCTCCTCTGCGACCCCTATACGAGACTGGGCACGGAATATGTCGCGCCGTGGCTCCTCTACGTCAATTATCCCCTGGCCTACGTTCTCCCCGTCCTTTTTTATTTTTATTTCCTGTTTCTTTTTGATCTGAAGAAAAAATTCCTCATAGGGGACCTGCTTCTCCTGTCCCCCGCCCTGGCGGTCTTCATCGTGCTCATCCCCTTTTTCCTTCTCCCCCCCGGAGAGAAACTGGCCCTGTTCCCCCTGGATAATCTCCCCCGGGGCTATCCCGGATCATACAGCCGCCTGATAGAATACGGCATGTTCCCCTGGATCACATTCTGCGTCGCCCTGACCCTATTCACCACCCGGCACTATCTGTTCGGAGGTATGGAACATGTGAAGGCCATCCTGATTTACCTTGTCCTCAGCTGCCTTCTGGGGCTGGCCTCGGCCCTTTCCGATTACACCGATAACCTGTCCCTGTATAAATTCGCCATGGTCTGCCTGGTCTTTCTTATGTTCGGCCTCTTGGTCATGTCTGTCAGAAATCCCGATTTCTATCTGAAGGTGCGCAAGCAGAGCCATCAGATCAGGTACGCCCGTTCCCGGATTGGGGAGCTGGATATGGGGGAAGTGCTGCGGCGGATCGACGAGCTCATGGGGGAGGAAGAACTTTACCGGGACCCCGGCCTGACTCTGCCGGAACTGGGCAGAAGACTGGACCTGAGCCAGCAGCAGCTGTCGGAGATCATCAATAGCCGGTTCCAGATGAATTTCAACGCCTTTCTCAATTCCTACCGGATGGAAGCGGTGAAGAGGGAACTCCGTGAGAAGGGGGGCAGAAGCATTCTGGCCATAGCCCTGGATTGCGGTTTCAATTCCAAATCCGCCTTCAATCAGGTCTTCCTGAACAGCACGGGCATGACCCCCTCCCGGTGGAGGAAGGAGGCTAGCCCAGATAGCCCCCGATCCGCGAATAAATGAACCCGGGGTTCCAGGGGAAGGGCTCTCCCCGGACCATTCGCCTCATCCGGGCCGACTCGGCGTATCCCAGGGCAGCCAGAAAATCCCCGGCGGCTCCGTTGTCGGCGGGCAGGGTGATTTTTTCCTTTCCCCCAAGGCTCTTCCGGAGCAGCGCCAGGCCCGCTTCCTCCGACAGGGCCGCGATGAGCCCCTCCCCCAGCCGGGGAAGGTAGAACCCCTCCAGTCTCCCCTTCCTGCCGAAGCCCCATCCGTCCCCCGCATGGGGCGCGAGAATCCGCCTCCGGTCCTCCCCGGACGCCCGCCCGTCCAGTTCCCCGACGGAGGGCCGCCAGCTTTCATCCAGGGGGAATAGGAGAGGGGAGGGGTCTTCCTCCGGAAGGGCATGGCCCGTGAAGGAGGCATATTCGGTCTGTACGGCGAAGCCGCAGCGGCTGTAG
>QKAI01000001.1 GCA_003246505.1 Spirochaetaceae bacterium
TGCCATTCTGCGAAAAAAGTACAGGCTTTTCCAACTCATACAGCTGCCCGTGGTGGTCCTTTTCGGCTTTTTCATCGATCTTTCCGTTATTTTGCTCGCCCCCCTGGAAGTCGGATCCTATCCGGCCCGTCTGATCGTCTGCCTCCTGAGCTGCGCCGTACTGGCCCTGGGAGTATTGATCGAAGTCAAGGCCCGGATCACCTATCTCCCGGGAGAGGGGGTCGCCCTGGCCCTCTCGGAAGTGGCGGATCTTGATTTCGGAAAAGCGAAAATCGGAGTGGACTGTTCCATGGTCCTGATCGGGGTTCTCCTCTCCTTTCCCCTGCACAACCGGGTCATCGGAGTGAGGGAAGGCACGATACTGGCCGCGCTCCTGGTGGGGCTCTTCGTCAAATTTTATATCCGGTTCATCGCTTCGGTCATCGGGAGAACCGGTTCCGGAGCCATGGCGGTTTGAGAAGGGGCGGAGCCTCTTTTTTTATGGAAATTTATGATTGAATATGATCATATGTGATTGACAATGATCATATTGGTTCTCTATAATTAATGCTATGGCAAGCGGTATGATACCCGCCGAACGGCAGGCTTCCATAGAAAACTATCTCCGGAAAGAGGGCTACGCCCAGGTGGAGGAGCTGAGCCGTCTTCTGGATGTCTCGCCCATCACGATACGCCGTGACCTGGATCTGCTGGAGAAAACCGGCCTGGTCGAAAGATCCCACGGGGGAGCCCGATTCCGGAATTTTCTGCACCGGGAGTCCCTCTACGAGGAGAAGGGCCGGGCCCATCAGGAGGAGAAGGCCGCCATCGGGCAGAAAATCGCCTCCCTGATCCAGCCGGGGGAGACCATTTTCATCAATTCCGGCTCCACCACCCGCTACGTGGCAGCCGCCCTGAGGGACCGGAAGGACATACGCATCATCACCAATAACATCACCATCCTTCAGGTTCTGGGGGCGGGAGACGGCCCGGAGGTGATTCTCCCCGGGGGATTCTACCGGCATCAGTCCCAGTGCCTGGTGGGGGAGGAGACCCTGGAATTCCTGCGCCGGGTCTTCGTGGACCGGGCGGTGATCGGGACCGACGGGCTCTCCCTGGAGAACGGACTGACCTCCCCCGTCGCCCAGGAGGCGGCGGTGACCCGGACCATGGTGGAACAGTGCCAGGGGGAGGTCATCGTGGGGGCGGACAGCTCCAAGATGGGACGGATCTCCCACTTCAAGACGGTGGAGCTGGGACGGGTTGATCTGGTAGTGACCGACGGCTTTCTGGATGCCTCCCTGCGGGCGGGTCTGGAAAGGATCGGCGTAAAAATAGAAACGGTATAAACACATAAGGAGGCCCCCATGGGTTGGTACGAAAGTTACGGAGACGATTACAAAGACTGCGAATGGATTGAGTTCCCCTTCCTGGAAAAGTTCATGAAGGAAGCCCTTGTCGCCAACGGCGTTCCCGAGGCGGACGCGGAGATCATCGGCGACGTGCTGATTGAATCGGACAAGAGGGGGATCGACTCCCACGGCATCGGCCGGCTCAAGCCCATCTACATCGACCGCATCGGCTGGGGCATCCTGAATCCGGTGACGAAGATAGACCTGGTCAAGGAGACGGAGACCACCGCCGTTCTGGACGGGAACAACGGCATGGGCCACGTGGTATCCAAAAAGGCCATGGAGATGGCTATCGAGAAGGCAAAGAAGCACGGCATGGGCATGGTGGCGGTGCGCAACTCCACCCACTACGGCATCGCCGGCTACTACGCCTCCATGGCCACCGCCCAGGGCATGATCGGCATGACCGGCACCAACGCCCGCCCCTCCATCGCCCCCACCTTCGGGGTGGAGAACATGCTGGGCACCAACCCCCTGACCATCGGCCTTCCCACGGACGAGGAGTTCGACTTTATCCTGGACTGCGCCACCAGCGTCTCCCAGCGGGGCAAGATCGAACTGTACAGCCGGGCGGGAAAGCAGCTTCCCCCGGGCTGGGTCATCGACAGGACGGGTCGCACCCGCACCGACACGGACCAGATCCTGGTGGACCTGACCAAGGACGCCGCCGCCCTGGCCCCCCTGGGAGGGCTGGGGGAGGACACCGCCGGCTACAAGGGCTTCGGCTACGCCACGGTGGTGGAGGTGCTTTCCGCCGCCCTGCAGGACGGGGCCTTTCTCAAGGCCCTGAACGGCTTCGACGGGGAGGGCAAGAGGATCCCCTATCCCCTGGGCCACTTCTTCCTGGCCATCAACACGGAGAACTTCATGGGCGAAGCCACCTTCCGTAAAGTGGCGGGGAACATCATGCGCGAACTGCGCGCCTCCGCTAAAGCCCCCGGGGAGGAGAGGATCTTCACCGCCGGGGAGAAGGAGTTCCTGGCCCGCAAGTACCGGACGGAGCACGGCTGCCCCGTGCCCCCCTCCCTGCAGAAGGTCATGACCGATCTTAACGTCAAGCACAGCATGGGCTACGACCTGCCCTGGAACAAATAAAGGAAAAAATAATGGATGAATTGAAGGAAAAAGCCCTGGCCTACCACGCCATGCACGGCAAGCCCGGCAAGATCGAAGTGGTTCCCTCCAAACCCTGCCAGACGGCGCAGGAGCTCTCCCTGGCCTACACCCCCGGTGTGGCCAAGCCCGTTCTGGAAATTGCGGAGAACAAAGAGGACGCCTATAAATATACGGCCAAGGGGAATCTGGTGGCGGTTATCTCCAACGGCACGGCCATTCTGGGGCTGGGCAACCGGGGGGCCTTGGCGAGCAAGCCGGTCATGGAAGGGAAGGGGGTGCTCTTCAAGAGATTCGCCGATATCGACGTGTTCGACATTGAACTGGACACCATGGATCCGGCGAAGATCATCGAGGCTGTCAAAATGATGGAGCCCACCTTCGGGGGGGTGAACCTGGAGGACATCAAAGCCCCCGAGTGCTTTGAGATTGAGCAGACCCTTAAGGAAATCTGCGATATTCCCATCTTCCACGACGACCAGCACGGCACGGCGATCATCTGCACCGCGGGCATTATGAACGCCTCGGAGATCGTGAAAAAGCCCCTGGGCACGATGAAGGTGGTTTTCAACGGGGCCGGGGCGGCGGGCATTTCCTGCGCGAAGATGTTCATCGCCGCCGGGGTGAAGCGGGAAAACCTCCTCATGTGCGACCGGGAGGGGGTCATTTACAAGGACAGGCCCAACCTGGGGGAGGAGAAGCTGGAATTCGCCGTGGAGACGGACAGGCGGACCCTGGCGGACGCCCTGGCCGGGGCGGACTGCTTCGTGGGCCTCTCCGCGGCCAATACGGTGAGCCAGGAGATGGTCAAATCCATGGCGGACCAGCCCATCGTCTTCGCCATGGCCAACCCGGATCCAGAGATCCGTCCGGAACTGGCCCTGGAAGCCCGGCCGGACGTGATCATGGCCACGGGGCGGAGCGACTTCCCCAACCAGATCAATAATGTGCTGGGCTTCCCCTTCATCTTCCGGGGCGCCCTGGACGTGCGGGCCACCTCCATCTCCGAGGGCATGAAGATGGCCGCCGCCAAGGCCCTGGCCGCCCTGGCCAAGGAGCCCGTGCCCGCCTCGGTGAAAAAAGCCTACGACGGTGCTGACTTTTCCTTCGGTCCCGGTTATATTGTACCCAAACCCTTCGATCCCCGGGTCATCGAGTGGGAGGCCGTGGCCGTGGCCAAAGCCGCCTGCGAGGAAGGCCTGGCCAAAAAGCCCATCACCGACTGGGACGCCTACCGCAAGGAACTCCGGGACCGGATGGAGAAATACTGGGAGTAGTCTGTTTATGAGTTCGGGATTGAGAATTCTTCTTTTACTGGCCCTGGTGGCTTTTTTCTTCGCCCTGCGGAATCTGGGAACGATTCTTCTCTTCGGCGCCATGAGAACCTACGGCAGAGGGCAGAAGGACAGGGCCATAGGGGCTGTGGAGAGGGCACTGAAATTTCCCATGGGCCCTCAGCACAGACTGACCAGCGCCTTCCTGCTCCTGAAAGAGGGACATCTGGACCGGGCGGAAGCGATCATCGCCCCCCTGCGGACGGTGAAAACGAAAAAATACAATCCCAACAAGGCCCGGGTCTACTACTCCCTCGTCCAGTGGAAGAGGGGGGAACTGGACCGGGCCGTGGAGAACCTGGAAGGGCTCCTGGCCGAGGGGTACCGCACGGGGACCCTCTATGCCAATCTGGGGTACTTCCTCATTGAGCAGGGATCCTACGAAAGGGCCCTGGAGGTGAACCGGGAAGGGCTCGACTACGACTCATCCTACAACGTAATCAAGGATAACCTGGGCCTGACCTATATCAAGCTGGGGGAGTGGGACAAGGCCCTTGAGATCTACGAAGATCTGCTGACAGGCGTGCCCTCCTTTCCCGACGCCTACTACAACAAAGCCCTGATCCACATCCACCGGGGCGAAACGGAGGAAGCCCGGGATCTGCTTCTCAAAGCGGAGACGAAGAACTTCTCCTATCTGAGCACCCTGTCACGGGAACAGATTTCTTCCCTGCGGGAGGAGTTAATTAGTAACGCGTAATTAAGAATTACTAATTACTAATTACTAATTACTAATATTCGTCATTCGTCATTCGTCATTATCAAAACGTAAAATCGGGAAATATTATGTCTCCTTAGGTTTATGAATAGTGAAAAAAGTAATCCCATTGTTGAGCTGAGTTTCCAGTTCGCAACGGATATTGTTCGTTTCTGTTATCATCTAGAGCAATCAGGTAGTATTGGCAGAACAATCTCCTGGCAGCTTATTCGATCGGGAACTTCCATCGGCGCCAATGTGGAAGAAGCTCAAGCCGGTCAGAGTAAGGCAGACTTCATTGCAAAGTTGTCGATTTCCCGAAAAGAAGCCAGAGAAACTATCTATTGGTTACGTTTACTGGTAGCTACCGGCATTTATTCAACAGAAGAATTGGAATCCCTGAAAAAGGAAGCCGATGATCTTCTCCGAATTCTGACTGCCATAATTAAGTCATCCCGTTCTTCTCCCCATATTCGTCATTAATAATTCGTCATTAGTAATTCGTAACTAGTAATTCGTAACTAAAACAACTCCTCACCCTTCGCTATAACATCCTCCAGCTCCGCCTCCTCCTGTGCCGAGAAGGGGCTCAGCACCCAGCGGGTGACGTCCCCGTGGGGGGGCCGGCCTATGCCCAGGCGCAGGCGGCCGAACTGGTCCGTGCCCAGGTGCTGTTTGATGGATCGGAGGCCGTTGTGTCCGGCCAGACCGCCGGCGAAGCGGTACTGGACTTCCCCGAAGGGCAGTTCCAGTTCGTCGTGGGCCACCAGAACCTCACCGGGCTGGATTTTAAAGAAGTCCAGGGCCTTGCGGACCGATTCGCCGGACAGGTTCATCATGGTATGGGGTTTGAGGAGGATCTTCTGATCCCCCCCCCGGGTCTCCCGGCACCAGAGGCCGTTGAATTTCTTCTGCCAGGACCGGTCCCGGGCATCGGCCAGGCGCCAGGCGGCGTTATGGCGGGTCTTTTCGTACTGTTTTCCCGGATTTCCCAGGAAGACGATCATTTTATAGGGTTGATTCAAGGGTTTCCCTCTCCTTTGGGGTAATGGCGAACAGATTATAAACCAACCGGTCCAGAGCCTCCCGGTGGGCCGGGTAATCCCTTTCCAGAAGGGGATAAAGCTCCAGAAAAGCGGCGGTCTCCTCCTCCGTCATATGGGGGAGGGGCAGGGTTTCCAGCTGCCTCCTGAGTATCTTCAGGGTATGGAAGGTCCTTTCAAAATAGAGCCGGTAGAGGCGGGAGTTGAGCAGCATGACGGGAATCTCCGGGGGGATATCCCCGGGGGGTATGAGGAAATTCACCGAATTCAGGGTCAGGAGGCCCTCCCTGTCCAGGGCGGCCACCGGGGAGGGGGCGATGAAGCGGTAGAGGATCTTTCCCCTTCCGTAGAGCTCCCGGGGGGCTTTCTGCTGCAGTTTCCCGTCCCCGTATCTCAGGCGGTACCGGGGCGGGGCGATGCAAAAGGGGGTCAGTTCGGTCCCCGTGAGAATCGGTTCGCTCTCCCCCGGGGCTTCTTCCGCCTCAAAGAGCTGCTCCCGGTTGTTCCCCGTCACAATGCCCAGACCCCAGAGGGAGCCCTCTCCCAGAGGGCGGTGTTCCCGCTGGAACAGCCTGGCGAAAATGCCTCTCTCCTCCGGGCGGGTGAAGATGTTCCAAACCCCCAGGGGGGCGGAGCGGAAGTCCTCCCGGGAACAGTCATAGGGGGTGCCCAGCCCTTTGACGGGGATCGTCTCTCCCCGGCCGCTCCCCAGAAAGAGGGCGAAACTCTCCGACTGCACCCGGGTGAAGGGATTGCCGAACCATCTGATCGATTCGGCCCTCTCCAGGAGTGCCCTCCGGATATCCCCGTGCCTCTCCCGGTGGAGCAGGCTTTCCGGCAATAGGAATCCCGCCCGTCCCTCGGGGGCCAGAAGGGGCAGGGCGGCCAGGATGAAGGCGGAGGCGGACTCCCCCGATTGGAGCGGATATTTGCGCTCCAGCTCCCTCCGGGCGTCCGGGGAGAACCGATACCCCCAGGGGGGATTGGTGGCGATGGCGTCGAAGCGGCGGATTTTCACCGCCCGGTTCAGCCCCTTCAGGGAGTCCCCCCCATGGACCGAGGGCTCGAAGGGGAGGCGGGGGAATTGGCGCATCAGGTTCAGACGGCTCAGGCGGACCGCCAGGGGGTCAATGTCCTGGCCGAAGACCCGGGTGGGATCGCCCAGGAGACGGGCGGCCCGGCAGAGAAACATGCCCGTTCCGCAGCAGGGGTCCCAATAAGTCCCCTGTCCGTTCCGGGGAAGCACCTCGGCGAGAATCTGGTCGGCCAGCTCGGGGGGGGTGAAGTAGGAGCCCCGGCGGGATTTCTCCCCCTCCCGGGCCAGGCTCTGGAAGAGGCGTCCGGGAAAATCCTCCACCCCGGCGATGATCTCCGGGAAGGGGGGCCTGTTCCCGATTTTCCCCCGGGGGAAAAGGGCTTTCCCCCATCGGGCCATCTCCGCATCGAAATGGGGATTGTCAGGTTTCTCCCCATAGGGTCCGGTCAGATCCTCCATGGCGAAGAAGAGGGCCCTCTCCCGGCTCCAGCCCTGTTCCTCAATGAGCGCGAGTATAGGGCCCATGGCGATCTTCCCGTACTCCCCGGGGGAGAATATCCGCCGGGAACCGCTCTTGTTAGCCCGGCTGATCAGCCGGTCCTCTCCCTTTCTTTTTATGAGGAATTCGTCTACACTTTTCCTTGTGAGGGACGTCAGCATTCCCGCCCGCCGCCAGTTGCGGACGGTGGCCGGGGAGACTCCCAGAAGAAGGGCGGTCCGGTCTACGGTCAGTTTCTCTTCCATGGCCCCTTATAATAGGATGAAAAGGATAGTAGAGTAAATATATGGAAAAAGCAGTTCCCGCCTACAGAATCGGGGCGGTACTTGATGAGGAGAAGGGATTTTCCCTCACCGCCGACGGGATAAACGGGGGCTTTCTCCCCGGCCGGGAGGCCCTTCACTGGCCCTCCCTGGAAAGGGTGCGCCTTAAGAAGACCCTTCCCCTGGGGGGGGATTCCTACTCCCTGCAGATCAAGGGGCTCAAGAGGAGCCAGGTCCGGGAGGGGGATCTGCTGATTCCCGCCGACTGGGATGCGGGGCGGTGCAAAAAGGCCCTTTTCTACTGTCCCGGGGGGAACGAATACGGTAAGGACCGTTCCCTGGGAACCACTACACTGACCGGGGATCCCCTGGTCAAGCGGAATATCAAGGCCCAGCTGACATTCTCCGGGTACCTGGTCCGGGCGGAGTTTTCCGACCCCGTCCTGGGCATCAAGGGGGCGGAATACCGGTTCCTGCGCATCGGGGAACCGCTCATCCTGATCGAACGGGGACAGCTGCGCCGGGGGGACGGGGATTTCGTGGGAAGGGCCCTCAGTTCCTGGAAGGACAACCGGGAAGGGCTCTTCCGGGAGTATCTGGCCCTGGAGCTGGGATGGCACGGCTTCGCCCAGCTCCCCCGGGAGTACGAGACCCTTACCCTGCCCCGCTGCGAAAAGGGGGAGGGCCTTCTCATCCGCACCCAGAAATTCCAGGCCACCGCCGTCCGCATCCGTAAAAGGGCCGCCGCCATGGGGGGAGTCTCCTTCTCCGCCCTGACGGACCCCCTGGAACAGAGGACGGCGGAATTGCTGCTGGCCCGAAAGGAGCTGGTGCGCCGGGGCGACTGGCTGCTCCTTGCCGGCCGGGAGAGCGATGCGGGGCTCTCCCCCATGGCCAAGCGCCAGCTGACCCTTCTGCGGGAGGGAACGGGAATCGCCAACCCCGCCGAATCCCGGGAGGGGGGGGCGCGGGAAAACTGGGAGGCCATGGGGCGGATGGGACTGGTCCGCTACGCCGAGGGTCTGGTCATGACCCGGGAGAGATACGAAGGGGAGAGCGATACGGTCCTGGGGTTCCTCAGGAGCCGGGGTCCCTCGGAACTTTCCGGCATCAGGGAGATCAGCCCCCTGAGCCGGAGGGAGCTCCTCGTCCTGCTGGAGTGGATGGAGAAGGACGGGCTGATCCTCAACGACGGGGAGAGACGTGAAGCGGTACGTTAACATCCTTCCCCTGTTCCTAGCCCTGTTACTCCTGCTGACCGCGGGCTGCACCAATAATCCCCCGGTCATAAGGGACGTGTGGTGGATGCCCGTCACCGTGGAAAACCGGGAGGAGGGAAGGGTGCACCGGGAACTGATGCTCTACGTTCAGGTGGAGGACGGGGAAGGTCCGGCGGATCTGGCCCGGATAGAGCTGGAAAGGACGGGGGAATCCCTCCTCTGGAAGGCCGATCCCTCCCTCTGGAAGGAGCGACGGGAAGGGGAGGTTCTCTGGGTGGGCAGCAGCCGCATCGTCTCCTTCGGGGACGCCCTGGAGGAGGGGGATTACCTCCTCACCGTGGAGGACCGGGGGGGGCGCACCGATCAGATCCCCCTGAGTCTGACCGGATGGCCCGGGAAGGAGGAGCTGGGCCGGCACAGGATTCTCCGCTCGGGCAATGAATTTACCATCTCCTCCCCCTCGGCGGGGTGGTTCCTGCTTCCCCAAACCGGGGAGGGGGAACGGGATGAGGGAAAACTCAAGTCCCTCCCGGCGAATCAGCCCTTCTCCATGGAGGATTATCTCTCCGGGGGGGGGGAGTTTTATCTTATGTTGTTCGAAAGGAACCGCATGGCCCTCATAAAAGAGGGCCCCTACACCTACTTGTCAGCGGAATGAGGTTCTTCCCGGAAGAAAATCCGGCGGAAGAGCTTCCTCAGGGGGGCGAAGAGCTGCTCCCATCGGGATTTCCCGTAGATGTCGGAGTACTCCACCGCCGCCTCTTCCAGGGGGTAGTCCTGGCCGTATTTGTTCTTGAGCTTATCCCAGTGCTTGACGATCCACACGTAAAGGTCCGCGTCGGTCCGCCCGGGAAAGCGGCTGACCAGATTGTTCTCGTTAATGATGGCCCGGATGGGCAGGAAGATTTTCTCGTACCAGGAGCGGGCGGCCTCTTCGAAACTGATCTCCTCCTCCCTGTCCTGGTTGATGTAGTACTTGTGCCCCAGGATATGGCGGAGCATCTCGTCGTACCGTCCTGGGGCGGTGAACTGGATCGTATCCATGTCTATGTACTTGTTCAGTTTCGTCTGCTTGAGGACACGCTTCCTCTCGTATTTGATCAGCTCCTGGCGGATGTCCTCCATGGTCATATCCTTGGTGACGTTGATATGGGCGGAGAGTTCCACCACCTCCGCGTCGATCGCCTCTATCCCCTGGGAGCGGGCCACGGAAACCCGGTGGTTCCCGTCCCGGACAAAGTACACGTCCCCCAGCTTGTACAGCTTGATGGGGGGGAGGTTCACATCCTTGTAAAAGGCCGAATCGATGCTGGTCCAGCGGTTCCGCAGGTGCTCCCTCTTGGGCAGGAAGGTCTTGTTGAAGTCGTTGTACCGCCCCTCGCTGCCCACGATGTCGCTTATGTTGACGGTCTGCATCCCCTTGTAGGTTTCCGATCGGGGCTTGACCAGCTCCTTGATGCTGTAAAAGGAGAGGAGCTCCCGCTTTTCGGGGCGCATGATATTAAAGATGCTTTCGAAAAGGGCCTTACCCTTGGCCTTGTCGAAATCGGAATCGGTCTGTTCTCTGATAAAGCTGTCTGACATTACTTCTTTTCCCTGTTGTAATCTACAACGATATGATCGTAGGCGTTAAGCACAATCGTATCAAGATATCGTGTTTTTCTAATGGTCGTCTGGTCATAGATATGGATATGGCCGTGGATGAGGTAGGCGGGCTTGAATTTCTTCATGAACCAGAGGAAAGCCCGGAATCCCCGGTGGCACCGGTCCTTCTTGTCGTGGATCGCCCGGGGCGAGGCGTGGGTCAGGAGGATGTCCAGATACCGCCCCCTCACGATCCTGTTCCAGAGCAGTTTGGGGATGAGCTTGAAAATGAGCCGGTACATGCCCCATTCCGTATACTGGTTGGGCCCCTTGTTATACCTCATGCTCCCCCCCAGCCCGGCGATGATCAGATCCTTATCCTTGATGTAGACCACCTTCTGGCCTATGAAAATGGATCCGAAATTATTGGAGTAGGCGTCCTCCCCGGACATGTCGGAGAAGGGTTCCTTCCCCTTGAAATGGGCGTAGCGCTTGAGATTGTGGTTCCCGAAGACGAAGTAGAGCCTCTTGTTGAGGCAGGAGATGATGTATTCGTAATAGCTGATGGGCAGATCCCCCGCCCCCAGGACAAGATCAACGTCCTTGAATCGCTCCTTGATGCTGTTCGAATAAACCAGGGGGTCCACATGGTCGGCCACGCAGAGGATTTTCATTTTTCCTTGCCCTTTTTATTCACCCGGTGGAGCAGTTCCAGCAGCTTGTCCTTGTCGTACACCTCGATGGGCCGGGTCTCGGCGAACTCCATGGCCGTTCTGGTGAACTGGGTCCCCGCGAAGATCATGCCCCGGGAGACCTTGAAGTTGGTGATGTCCTCATGGAAATTCCGCACCACGGGCAGATCCACGTTGGAGGTGCTGCGCAAAAAGAGCATGAGCTTGGGGAACTTCCGGGCGTTGCGCCACTGGCCGGTGTTCTTTTCCACCACGAAGATCCGGCAGCCCTGCTTGATCATCTGCACGTCGGTCACGCTGTGGTTCGTCTCGTCCGCCACGGCCAGGCAGATGTCCTCGAAACGGGCGTTGGTGGCGGTCATGTAGTCCTTCATCACATCGTCGCTTCGGAGGTCCTGGAACTGGCTCAGCTTCTCCGCCACGTCCTTGAAGTTCTTGTCCCTGGTGTAGATGAGCTCCCACTGGCCGATGGCCTGGTCCAGCTTGCGGCCCTTCTCGTAGCACAGGGCCAGGAAGTAGCGGGCGAAGAGGATCTCCCTGTCGTTGATCTTCTCCGTTTCCGCCAGCCGGACCACCCGCTCCAGGTCGGTCATGGCCTGGTCGAAGTTCTTGATCATGATGAGGCAGATGCCCCGCTCTATGAGGCACTTGATCTTGAAGGCCTGATCCTTCTGGCCCTTCTCGAAGAATTCGATGGCGGCGGCGTAATTCTTCTGGTCCTTGTTGATCTTGCCCAGATAGTAGTAGGCCTGGTGCTGGGCCGAATCCAGCTTCAGGGCCTTCTGGAGAAAGGTCTTGGCGTCGTTCTCCTTCTTCGCCCCGTAGAGAAGCACCCCCAGGTGCATGTAGGCCTGGCTGTGGGCGGGATCCAAATTGATGGTTTTCTTGTAGTAGTTCAGGGCCTGGACAGGCTTTTTGCGCCGTTCGAAAATCAGCCCCGCCATGAAGAGGTGGTTCGCCTCGTTGGGCTCCTTCTGGATAAGGAGGAGATACTCCTTGAGGGCTTCCTCCTCCTGGTCGTACTTGAGGAACAGGTCCGCCATCTCCCGGCGGAAGATACTCTCCTTCAGGCTCCCCCTGAAGTCGCCTATCTGGTTGACGGTCTTGTATTCCATGAGGGCCAGCTCGTCCTTGCCGTCCTGGAGGAGGGCCTTCCCCAGGAGGTAGTGGGTCTCGCAGTCCCGGGGATCGTCCTGGAGGATCTGCTTCGCCGTGCGGATGGCCTGGGCGGTTTTACCCTGCTTCACCAGATTGGACAGGTTGCTCACCTGCTGCGGTTTGAGTATCATGCGTATGATAAAGTAGATGAATACTCCTAGTCCGCCGAAGAGGATGGAAGCCAAAATAATGATAACTATTGTATCCATAACCGTCCGATAAAGTAGTAAGATAACAGCTATTGCTCTATAATGTATTTAGGTTAATCCCTTTCTGCAGTTTAGTCAAATCAATGGGAGGCGTAAAAGGTGAGGAAAAGGAAAAAATGGACCGGAATGCTCTTTCTTCTTATCCTGTCACCCTTTCTGCAGGCGCAGAACGCCTATGAGAGCGCCGTGGAAGCCTACCGCCTCTCCCAGCTGGAGAAGGCGGAAACCCTCCTGAAGGAGGCGGAGGCCGCCGAGCCCTCCCGGGATGAAATCTATCTCCTTTTAGGGGTGGTTTATCAGAAGCAGAACCGCTTCCCCGATGCGGAGGCGGCCCTCCGGTCGGGCATGGCCCTCTTCGGGGGCCACAGGGATAATCTGGCCTTCAACCTGGCCAATCTCTACTACTCCCAGAACCGGAAAGACGAGGCGGTCGCCCTCTATACGGAACTGAGCGGAGGCCAGTCCTCCTACCGGTCCGGGGCCACCCTCAACAGGGCAAACTGCTATCTCTCCCTGGGAAACTATCCCGGCGCCCTGACCGATTACAACACCTATCTGGCCCTGGAACCGGCCACCCCGCAGAGGGACCAGATAGAGAAGATGATCGCCCTTCTGGGCCGCCGAATCAACGATGAGGCGGAGAGGGCCCGCCTGGCGGCGGAGCAGGCCGCCCTGGCGGAAGCCCGGAAGCAGGAGGCGGAACGGCTTGCCGCGGAGGAGGCGGCCCGGCAGCAGGCCCTGCTGGACGAGATACTGGCCTCCCTGGAAGGGGTGTCCGATGAGACTCAAGTCATCGGCGCAGGTTCCGAAGATATTGTCATAGACGATGCCGATTCAGACATAGAGGAGTAATAACCGTGAACAGAAAGGGACTTATCATAGCCGGCGCCGCCCTGGTGCTTTTGTTAGGGGTGGGGCTGTTTTTTTTATTGAAAGGGAAGGGGGGCGGACAGACAACCGTCATTCAGGATAACGGGGGCAGCGACAGGAGGGCCAACATGCTCCTCCTTGCCCGGGAGTACGCCGACCAGGGGGAGTACGACATGGCCCTGGGGCTGATAAACGACCTCCTTTTGGAAAACGCCCAGGATCAGGACGCCCGGGATCTGCGCGATTCCATCCTGACATCCCGGCGGCAGGCGGAGGAAAAGGCCAAGCAGGCCGAGCTGGATGCCCTTAAGGCCCAGAACGAGGAGCTTTCCAAGGGGCTCCAGGAACTGAGCAGCACCCTGCAGAATCAGAATCAGGAGAGCCCCGCGGAAAAGGCCGCCCGCCTGGCCGCGGAGGAGGACGCCCGGCGCAAGAAGCTGCTCCAGGAGCAGCAGGTGTCCGACCTGGTGGATCAGGCCCGGGACGCCATAAAAAGCAAGGACTACGACCGGGCCATCTCCCTGGCGAAACAGGCCCTGGCCCTGGATCCGGGTTCCTACGAAGCCCAGACCGTGAAGAAGCAGGCGGAGGACCTGAAACGGGCCGCCGAGAGCGAGGCGGAGAAGAAGGCCCGGGAGGAGCGGGAAAAGAGGATCACCAGCCTCCTGGACCAGGCGGAGGACGCCCTGGGTTCCGGGGATTACGCCGGGGCCCGCCGGCTGGTGGACCAGGTGCTGGCCCTGGACCCGGACAACGGCCGGGCCCACTCCCTTCTGGGACAGAGCTGGTACGAGGAGGATCCGGAGAACAGCGCCAACCGGCGCAAGGCCCGGGAGAATCTGGAAAGGGCCCTGGAGGAGGATCCGGAGGACTGGCAGACCTACTACTACCTGGGCCAGATCGCCGCGGCGGAAGAGGACGACATGGAAGCCATAGAGAACTATGTCAAAGCGGCGGGCCTTAACGGGACGAGCCCGGAGATCTTCTACTCCCTGGGCATTTTGCAGTACCGGAACCAGCTCTACAAGGAGGCCCTCTCCTCCTTTAAAAAGGTGGAGAACCTGAACCGGAATTACGAGGGCAATTACTACGCCATGGGACTGACCCAGAACAAACTGGGGGACCGGCAGAGCGCCCTGGCCGCCTTTGTGAAGAGCTGCGAACTGCGCCCGGGCCATGCGGCCAGCTTCTAT
>QKAI01000334.1 GCA_003246505.1 Spirochaetaceae bacterium
CGCTGGTGGGGCGGATCGCCTCATGGGCGTCCTGGGCTCCTTCGCTTTTCCCGTAAGTGTTGGGCTTCTCCGGGAGATAGGCCCCGTCGTAATGGGCGGCGATATAGTTCCTCACCTCCTCGATCCCCTCCGGGGCGATACGGGTGGAGTCGGTTCTCATGTAGGTGATAAGACCGACCGGATTCCCGTCGGCCAGTTCGATTCCCTCATAGAGCTTCTGGGCCACGCTCATGGTCCGGGAGGTGCCGAAGCGGAGGCTGGTGGAAGCGGCCTGCTGGAGGGTGGATGTAATGAAGGGGGGCAGAAGCCGGGACTTGGCCTCCTTGCTGCTGACCGATTCCACTCTATAGTCCGCCTTCTCCAGGCGGGAGGCGATCTCCCGGGCGCTCTCTTCGGTACAGGCGGCGGGGGTTCCCAGGGCGAACTTCTCCCCCTTCCACTCTATCAGCTGGGCGTCAAAGAGGGATTTCTTCTTGCTCTCCGGAAAGAGACGGGCGGAAATGCGCCAGAATTCCTCGGGCACGAAGGCGGCTATCTCCCTCTCCCGGTCCACCACGATGCGGACCGCCACGGACTGAACCCGTCCGGCGGAGAGATTCTTGGCCACCTTCTTCCAGAGAAAGGGGGAGAGGGAGAAGCCCACCAGCCGGTCCAGGACACGGCGCCCCTGCTGGGCGTTGACCAGGTCCATGTTGATGGAGCTGGGGTGGGAAACCGCGTCCAGAACGGCCTTCTTCGTAATCGCCTGGTAGGTGATCCTCTTCGCCTGCTCGTCGGAAAGTTCCATCACTTCCTTGAGATGCCAGGCGATCGCCTCCCCCTCCCGGTCCGGGTCGGGGGCCAGGAAGATCTCGCTGGCCTCGCTGGCGGCTTTCTTCAGCTCGCTGACCGTCTTCTCTTTCCCCTTTATTATAATGTAGTTGGGCTTATAGCCGTTCTCAATATCGATGCCGAAGGATTTCTTTCCCCATCCCTTCTGAAGATCCCGGATATGCCCCACCGAGGCTTTGACCTCGAAATCGGGTCCGAGAATTTTTTTTATCGTTTTCGCCTTGGCGGGACTTTCCACGATGACGAGTTTTTTTCCCTTGGTTGCTGATTCGGCCATGAAGCCTCCCTGTGGATTTAAAGGGCAAAAACACCCAGAATATCCCATTATTAGGGGCAGTCTGAAAACATGTCAAGGGTTTCCTTTGTTTTTTTTGGGGATTTCCCCCGGTTTATCCCCCTAATTTAAACAGCCGATTGCATAATGGAAGAGTTATGATATAATGCTTTTATGGGCGAATACTGGAAGGAACTCCACAAATTACTCCCCCCTTCGGCGGAAGAAAAAAAGCTGGCCCTCCACCTTTTCAACGAATACCGGGAGAAGGGCTACCTGAACCGGCTCAACCGGGAACTGTCCGAATTCCCCCTGCCCTCCACGGTGGATTTCATCTACCGCTGCGTTCAGATCCATGGCACCGCCTCCCCCGTGGCAAGGAGAAGGGACTCCCGATGGATGTGCGGTTGCGATTTCTGTTTCTTCAATATCCGGGCCGCCGGGGAGGGCAGGCGGACGGGGGACCTGGTGCGGGCGGCCCTGCTCCTTACGGGGATCCGGGCCGATGCGGTCCATCTGGCTCCCCTCACCCGCATCGCCGGGGAAAATCTCAACGCCCTCCTGAGCCACTCCCATATCAGCGGAGACCTGGCCTGCCCCGAACTGGAGGGGAGCGGCCTGACCGTGGAGGATCAGCTGGCGGGATTCGTGGAAGCGGCCCATGCCCTGAACTTCCGGGTGGGGTTCGATCTGCCCCTGACCCTCTCCTGGGACGCGGAAGTCCTTTACCACCGCCCGGAGATGTTCCGCTGGATCAAACTGGACGGCAGCCGGGGATTCGCCCGGGAGTCGGGCCTTCCCTTCCGGGAGGAGATCACCCGGGAGGTGCAGGCCGACTATGCCCGCCGGATTGGGGAAATTGTGAAAAAGCATCGGGACCGGGGCGTTTCCTGGGACCGGATGGGAGAATTCGTCCGGGAGGAGGGATTCTATCCCGTACCGGTGAACGCCCAGCGCGGCCGGGGGGTCCCCTATTTCATAACCTTTGACGGGGAGGAGGGACATCCCCAGTTCTCCCAGTCCTCCCAGAAATCCCGTATGACCACGTTCATGTTCACCTGCCCCGGCGGGGAGGGGGCGGTGGAGAACGGAGAGGCGGAGGCCTACTTCTCCCGGATCTTCCCCCTCTGGCAGAAGCGCTACGCCATCGATTTCCTTTATACCGACTCCCTGGGACCGGCCTTTCTGGATTCGGAGCACCACCGGGAGACCCCTTCGGCGGGTCAGATAGAAAGGCAGGTTGGCATAAACCGGAAGGGGAAACGTTTTTCCGGGGCGGTCACCACCGGGTCTCCGGAAAAATCCCGGGCCTTCGCGGAAGCCGGGTTCGATCTGATACTCGACCGAACCGACCACGTGAGGCAGGACAGGGCCTTCATGGAAACCCAGCTGGCCCTGGCGGAGAGCATGGAAGACCTGAACGGGAGGGGGAGGCAGCATTTCTCCGTGGCCTTTCCCCTGGGGAGCGTGGAGAGGGGGAGCCTTTCCTCCCTGCAGCGGGTCCGGCGGAACCACTTCCTGGCCCGGTTTCTCAGCTGCGGCCCGGCGAGGAGAAGCAAGTACGAACTCATGGGCATCAACGACGGCTCCTCCGGACTGGCCTCCTCCCTGGGGGAGAGGAAAAACCTGGAATGGAGCGAAGACCGGTCCAGCGCCGATTTCTACCATACCCTGGAGGACATCTACGGGAAGGAGAGAAGGATTCTGGAGAAGGGGCAGATCGTCCGCTACTACCTGGACGACCGTATCTTCTGGTGGATCATCAAGGGGGGCCGGGAACTGCTCGTGCCGGTCATATCCGTGGAGAACGAGGACATGCTTCCCCCCGGACCGGCGGAGATCGATATCGCCCCCTGGCTGGGCTCCCGGAAATCCCCCACCCTGCTGGAGTACGATTTTTCCTCCCCCGCGGGGAATCTCATACTTTTCATGGGGGGAAAGCTCACCTCCGACAGGATTCCCTACAGAAGTTTCCGTCTCTACTCGATAAGCTGAGTATGGGTAAATCCTTTTTCCTGCCGCTTCTCCTTCTCCTCCTCCCGGAACTCTCCGCCCTGACCTGGCTGGAGGGGGATTTCTCCCTGAGCAAGGATTTCACCTATTTTTATAAAGAGGGAGAGGATTTCCCCCTGCCCCCGCCCCCGGAATGGTACCTCTCGGAGGGCCAGAAAACCCTGTACCGGACCCTTTTGGAGGACGTGCGCTTTCTCTACTCCCTGCGGATCTACGGGGCCCGGTTCCGCTACACCCCCGGAGACACCCGGGACGGGGTGACCGATCTCTTCGAGTGGGAGCTGGCCGGAGAGATAGAATGGGGCGATCCGGCCCTCTCGGTGACCGATCTCTGGTTCGAGGGGGAGGAGATTTACATCCACGTCAGGTACGAACTCTCCCCCACCCAGGCCGCCCGTCTGGAAGCCTGGGAGAGCCCGGTCTTTCCCGTCTCCGGAGGCTGGGGGGAAGCGTCGCTCCTCACGGAGAATACCCGTCGGGAAGCGGTGCGCCTGGCCGTCCGCCAGAGCGTGCGCAACTATTGGCAGCCCCGGGAGTACGACCGTCCCCGGGAACTCTCGGGGCAGGTGTTCCTGAGGGAGTTCCCCCGCTTCGGACGGGCGCAGGGGAACGAGCGGGCCTTCGTCATGACCCGTTTCCGCTTCGATCCGGTGGTATCCTACCCCTAAATGTACATAATGTACCATAATTCCTAGGCAAAATTCATTTTTTCACCTATAATGGTAGGCAAAGGAGAGATTCTTTGGAAAGAGAGATGAAGAGAACCGATCGGCAGGTGACCGACCGGGAGGAAATCGAAACAATAATAAACCGCTGCCCCGTCTGCCGCCTCGGTCTGGTTGACGGGGACGAACCTTACATAGTGCCCATGAGTTTCGGTTACGAAAACAACCGGGTCTACTTCCACGGCGCCCTGAACGGACGCAAAATCAATCTGATCCGAAGGTCGCCCCGGGTCTGCCTTGAATTCGATATCATCCACGACATGGTCACCGACGGGGAGACCGCCTGCCGGTGGTCCCAGAAATACGAGAGCGTCATCGCCTGGGGACAGGGGGAGATCCTTACCGATCCGGAGGAGAAGAGAAGGGCCTTCGATATCATCATGGGCCACTATTCGGAGCGGAAGGAGTGGGAGTATCCCGACGTCATCATCGAGCGGACCCATGTCATCGCCGTCACCCTGGACAGGATCACCGCCAAAAGGTTCCTCTGAAATTTCTGGAAATCCCCCGGGAATTTACGTATTTTAAAGTGAAGCATGAAGAAACAGAATATCATAAAAGAGTATTACAACACCGAGTTGCGCCGGGATCCTGAGCGTCTGGAATATCTGGGATGGGAAAGCCGGGAATCCCAGTTCCGCCGCTTCCAGGTTCTGACCGACTACGTGAATCTGGAGAACAGGGAGATACTTGACGTGGGATGCGGCATGGGCCACCTGCTGGATCACCTTAAAGAGAAAGACATTCCCGTCCGCTATACCGGGCTGGACCTTCTCTCTTCCATGGTGAAAGAGGCTTCCCGGAGGCACAGGGAGCACACTTTCTTCAAGGGAGATCTCTTTAGGGAGCCGCTGTTCGAGGACAAATCCTTCGACGTCATCTACTGCTCCGGCCTGTTCAATCTGAACACGGGGGGGAATTTCGACTTTCTCATGACCGCGGTGGAGACCTTCCTGCGCCTCGCCAGGGATACGGTGGCCTTCAATCTCCTCCATATGAACTCCCCCGGCAAGGAGGACCGGTTCTACTACTTCTATCCCGACCAGGTGATCCGGGGGATAGAACGCCTGTACGGCGACATCCGGTCCATTCAGCTGGTGGAACATTATCTGAATAATGATTTCACCCTCTTTTTGAATTTAAAGGACGGCCCCAATTGCAAAAAAGAAATCTGACCCTGGACGACAGAACGATCATCTCGAACAGGCTGAACGCCATTGACATCCATCTCTCCGAATTCTGTTTCCCCAATCTCTATTTCTTCCGGGAGGTCCACGAATACAAGGTGATAGAGAAGGACGAAGTATTGCTCATAGAGGGGCTGAGCTACGACGGCAAGCGCTATCTGATGCCCCTCCATTCCCCTTCCCAGGATCCGGAGCCCTGTCTTAAGAAGATCCGCCGCCTCCTCTCCGACTCGGATTACGACTGCATCTTTCCCATACCCGAGGAGTGGCTCGGCTGCTTTCCCGAGGAGGATTTCCGCCTTTCCTACAACGAGAACGACTCGGACTACCTGTTCCTGACGAAGAAAATGGCCGATTATCCGGGCAAGAAGATGCATAAGAAGAAAAACCTGAAGAACCAGTTCCTCAACACCTACGAACCCTCCACCAGGGTTCTGAACGGGGAGACCCGGGCGGAGGCCCTGGAACTTCTGGAAATCTGGCAGAACGCCTCGGTCCATCTCATGGAAACCAATGATTACGGCCCCTGCCGGGAAGCCCTGGAGGATATGGAGGGCTTCGGCCTCTCCGGTTACGTCTTCTACGCCGACGGGAAGCCGGCGGGATTTCTTCTGGGGGAACCGCTCAACCCCTCCACCTTCACCATCCATTTCGCCAAGGCGGATATCGAAGTCAAGGGTATCTACGCCTACATGTTCAGCGAGTTCTGCCGCCTTATCGGCGACAGCTACGAGTACATCAACATGGAGCAGGATCTGGGCAAGCCCGGTCTGAGGCAGACGAAGACATCCTACCGCCCCGATCTGATGGCCCACAAATACCGGGTGGAATTGCGGGGCGATTGATAAAAAAAACAACCCGTGTTACATTGAGCCCATGGAAAAAATGAAGCGTACCGCCACGTGCGGAGAGTTATCGGCCCGGGACGAGGGCCGGGAGGTCATTTTAAACGGCTGGGTGCACCGGAACCGTGATCACGGGGGTGTCCATTTCATCAATCTCAGGGACCGCTACGGCATTACCCAGGTCGTATTCGACGATACCTGCGACCGGGATCTGGCCGACAAAGCCGCCTCCCTGAAGATGGAATACTGCGTGGCCGTGAAAGGCGTGGTCAGCAAAAGGCCCGCGGAAATGATCAATAGGGATATGGCCACCGGGGAGATCGAGATCATCGCCCGGGAGCTGGACGTCCTGACTCCCTGCGCTACGCTTCCCTTCATGATCGACGGGGATACGGAGGCTAACGAGACCCTCCGCCTGAAATACCGCTATCTGGACCTGCGCCGGGAGAAGATGCAGAAGCATATCGCCCTGCGCCACCGGGTGGCCTTCGCCGCCAGGGAGCACTTCGAGGGGCTGGGATTCTACGAAATTGAAACCCCCACCCTCATCAAGTCCACCCCGGAAGGGGCCCGGGACTTCCTGGTGCCCGCCCGCATGCAGCCGGGGAAATTTTTCGCCCTGCCCCAATCCCCCCAGCTCTACAAGCAGATCCTTATGGTATCGGGATTTGACAAATATTTCCAGATCGCCCACTGCTACCGGGACGAGGACCTGCGGGGGGACAGGCAGTTCGAATTCACCCAGGTGGACTTTGAGATGAGCTTCGTCTCAAAGGACGATGTTTTCCGGGTGGTGGAGGACCAGATGGTCCATATCTTCAAAAAAACCCTGGGCCAGGATATCGCCGTCCCCTTCCCCCGCATCTCCTACCATGAGGCTATGAATACCTACGGCAGCGATAAGCCGGACATACGCTTTGACATGAAGTTCCAGGACTTCGCCCCCCTGGTGCCCCGGGCGGATTTCGGGGTGTTCAAATCGGTTCTTGCCGAGGGCGGCGTGGTCAAGGCCATGGTGGTTCCCGGGGTGGCCCCGGATTACTCCCGCAAGATGATCACCGACCTGGAGGAGACCGCCAAAACCTACGGGGCCAAGGGCCTGGCCTGGATGAAGGTGACCGCCGACGGTCTGGACGGGGGCATCGCCAAGTTCTTCGCCCCCCTGGCCGGAGAGGTGAAGGATTTCCTGGGGGCGAAGGAGAACGACCTGATTCTCTTCATGGCGGGGGAATGGAAGACCGCCTGTACCTCCCTGGGGGCGGTCCGGAACCGGCTAGGCAAGGATCTGAAGCTGAACCGACCCGACGATTTCCTCTTCGCCTGGGTCTACGATTTTCCCCTCTTTGAGTGGAACGAGGAGGAGAAGAAATGGGATCCCGCCCACCATATGTTTTCCATGCCCCAGGAGGAGTACCTGGACACCCTGGAGGATAATCCGGGGGAGGTGAAGGGAGACCTGTACGACCTGGTCATCAACGGTTACGAACTGGCCTCCGGATCCATCAGAATCCACGATCCGGAGATTCAGAAAAGAATCTTCTCCATCGTGGGATTCCCCGAGGATGAGGCGGAGGAACGGTTCGGATTCCTTTTGGAGGCCTTCCGCTACGGGGCCCCCCCCCACGGGGGTCTGGCTTACGGCCTGGACCGGCTCGTCATGCTCATGTGTGAGGAGGAGTCCCTGAAAGAGGTGATCGCCTTCCCCCGGAACAGCACGGGAAGCAATCCCATGGACGACTCCCCCGCCGTGGTGGACAAATCCCAGCTGGACGAACTGCGCATAGCCCTGATCCCCGCGGAGGAGAAGTAAACCCTCTTTGAAAAGGGACGATCCTCTCCCCCTGACCATGGGGGCCAGTTTTCTCCAGTCCTTCGCCCAGGGTTTCGTTACCCTGGGCATGGTGTACTACGGCGCCGACCGGTTCCAGGCGGACTCCGCCGCCATAGGACTCCTGGCGTCGGCCTTCACCGCCTCCTACGCCCTGGGCTGTTTTCTCCTGAGCAAACCGGTCTCCCGTCTCAAACCCTACCATGCGGTCCTTCTGGGGTTATCCCTGCAGACGGGGATCTCCCTGGCATTTCCCCTGGCCCGCTCCCTGACAGGACTCGCCCTGCTCTATCTGCTTTTCGGACTGATAACCGGTCTCATATGGCCCCCTCTCATGGGATGGATGTCCCGGGGCCGGGACGAAAGCCGCCTGAGCCGGGCCATGTCCGCCTTCAATTTCAGCTGGAGCACCCCCTGGATCATCAGCCCCTACCTGACGGGTCTTCTCTACGAAGCCTCCCCCCTCGCCCCCTACCGGAGCTGTTCCTTCCTCTCCCTGGCCATTATGGCCCTTATCGGGGTGACGGTCATATTCCGCCCCGGTATCCGCCTGGAGGGCCAGTCGGAACACAGAATGAAGCAGACCGCCCGCCGGGAGGACGACAGAAGCACCCCCCTCCGTTTCCTCGGGTGGATCAGCCTCTTCCCGGGATACCTCTTCGTGGGACTCCTGGGATCGGTCTTTCCCCTGTTCCTTAGACGGCACTTCGCCCTTTCCGAAAGCGGGGTGGGACAGATCATTCTCATTCGGGCGGGGGTGACCCTGCTGGTTTTTTATCTGATGGGAAAGACGGGAAGATGGCAGCACAACAGAAGATTTCTTCTGTTCTTTCCCTTGGGAGCGGCCCTTACCGTGGGTCTGTTCTCCGGGGCGACGACCCTGGTCCACTACGCCCTCTGGACGGCTCTGGCCGGGGTCATCGTGGGCATAACCTATACGAACAGCATGTTCCACGCCCTGGCGGGGGCCCTGGAGAGACAGAAACGGATGAATATCCATGAGATCGTACTGACTGCCGCCTCGCTGACCGGATCCCTGGGCGGGGGTTTGCTTCTGGACCGGTACGGCATGAACCGCATCATCCTCCTCTCCGCCCTGATCCTGGCCGCCGTTTTCCTCTTGCAGCTGGGGGTGAACCGGTTCCTTAAAGATCCGCCGGCTTAAGCACTTCCAGTATCCGGTCCAGATCGTCGGGGGAGTAGTAGTCGATCTCGATCTTCCCCTTGTTCAGGCTGCCCCTTAGCTGGACCTTGGTGCCGAAATGGTCAATGAAGCGCTGCTCGATGCTGAGGATGTGGGGATCCTTCCCCGCGGAGGGTACCGCCCCCTTCTCCTGGCTCGGCGCCTTGATGCCCCGGTTCAGTTCCCCCGCCTGCTTCTCCGCCTCCCGCACGCTGTACCCGTTGTCCCGGATGCGGTTGAAAAGCAGCACCTGGTCGGCGGGATTCACCACGGAGAGGATGGACCGGGCGTGCCCGGCGGTAATGACCCCATTGTCCACGGCGCTCTGCATCTCCTCGGGGAGGTTCAGGAGCCGCAGACTGTTGGCCACGGTGGCCCGCTTCTTGCCGACCAGTTCCGCCACGTCCTGCTGGGTCAGATCGAGCTGCTCCATCATCTCCCGGTAGGCCTTAGCCTCTTCGATGGCGGTCAGATCCTCCCGCTGGACGTTCTCGATCAGGGCGATGCCCAGTTTGTTCTCTTCGCTCAGATCCTCCCGGATGATGACGGGAACCGTTTCCAGCCCGGCCAGGCGGGAAGCCCGGAACCGCCTCTCCCCGGCGATGATCTCGTAACCGCCCACCGCTTTGGGGGCCACGATGAGTGGGGAGATGACCCCCTGGCTTTTGATGGAGTCGGACAGCTCCCGCAGGGCGTCCTCGTTAAAGTGCGTCCGGGGCTGATGGGGATTGGCAGAAATCTCCGACAGGGCGATCTCCCTCACCCCCGCCGATTCGGAGGGCGCCAGGTCCCCCCCGTTCAATACGTCAAAATCCTCGTCCTGCAGGAGAGCTCCCAAACCCTTTCCCAGGGCCGATTTCTTAGCTGACACGTTCCAACACCTCGTTTGCCAAAGTTTCGTAGCTTTTCGCCCCCACACAGCCTTCGTCGTAGAGACAGACGGGCACCCCGTGGGAGGGGGCTTCGGAGAGGCGGATGTTCCGGGGTATGACCGTCTTGAACAGAATCTCCGGGTGGGATTTGAAGGTGGCTTTCACCTGGGAAATGACCTCGTTTGCCAGACGGGTCCGGGAGTCGTACATGGTAAAGAATATGCCCCCGATCTTCAGGGACTTATTATATCCCTTCTGGATGCGCTTTACGGTCTGGAAGAGCATATTGAAGAAACCCTCCAGGGCGAAGAATTCGCACTGCAGGGGGATCATGACGTAATCGGAGGCGACGAAGCCGTTGATCGTCAGAATCCCCAGGGAGGGGGGGCAGTCTATGAGGATGTAGTCATACTCCTCCTTCGCCGGATCCAGGGCCCGCTTCAGGTAGGTTTCCCAACCCTCCACATCGGCCAGTTCCACCGTGGCGCCGGAGAGATGCAGATTGGACGAAACGAGGAAAAGATTCTCCACGGGCGTTTTCAGAGTGACATCCCCCAGGGCCCTGCCCCCGGTGATGACCTCGTAGATGCCCTCCTGTTTGGAATCGTGGCCCACACTGCTCGTAAGATTCCCCTGGGGATCGAAGTCCACCAGAAGAACCTTTTTCCCCGCCCGGGCCAGGTAAGCCCCGATATTGCAGACGGACGTGGTTTTCCCCACTCCCCCTTTCTGATTGGCAAAAACTACAACATTTCCCATGGTAGCAGATTATACCCTGTTTTCCCCATCCTGTCACCGGTGGTGTGTTTATTTGGAAGGGAGAATTGAGAATGCAGAATGTAGAATAAGGCTTTACTATTCCAATGGTTTCACCTGGCTATCCCATAGAGAAAAATCCGGCTTTAACATTCTCAATTCTTCATTTACAGGGAGAGTTGAATTTCTTCTTCCCATCATCTACACTGGCCCTATGAAATCAGCATTCGTCGCCATAGTCGGAAGACCCTCCGCCGGTAAATCAACCCTGCTCAACGCCCTCTGCGGGGAGAAGGTGTCCATCACGTCCCCCGTGCCCCAGACCACCCGGAACAAGATCCGGGGCATTCTCAACCACGAGGAGGGGCAGCTCGTCTTCATCGACACCCCGGGCTACCACCATTCGGAGCGCAAATTCAATCAGGTCCTGACCGATATCGTCTACTCCGCCCTGGAGGAATCGGAGGTGCTTCTCTACGTGGTGGACGCCACCCGTCCCCTGGGAAAGGAGGAGGAGGAGATCATCGCCCTGCTCCACCGGGAGGACAAGCCCGTGGTTCTGGCCCTGAACAAGTGCGACGCCCCCGACGAGAGGCGGAACGAGCTCCGGGCGTTTCTGCGGCTCAACGCCCATGTGGAAAGGGTTTACGAAATATCCGCCCTGGAAAAAAAGGGCCTGGATGAACTTCACAGGGCCCTGCTGGAAGCGTCGCCGGAGGGACCGGCCATGTACCCCGAGGGGTACTATACGGACCAGACCCCGGAATTCCGCATCGCCGAAGTGATTCGGGAGAAGGCGATCGCCCGCACCTCCGAGGAGATCCCCCACTGCCTGTATGTGGAAATGGCCGACATGGAGTGGAAGAATGAGGGCCGGGAGCTCTGGGTAAGGGCCTTTCTCACCGTGGAGAGGGAGAGCCAGAAGGGCATCGTGATCGGCAAGGGGGGGCAGCTCATCAAAGCGATCCGCATAGACGCCCTGAAGGAGCTCAAGAAGATTTTCGATTATAAGGTCAGCCTGGACCTGCGGGTCAAGGTCAATCCCAAGTGGAGGACCAAGGACTACCTGATCAAGGGCATGTTCAGCTGATTCAGAAGGGGACGGAGAGGCGGAAACCGATCGGCTTCCCCGTCCCGGGATGGAAAAATTCCAGATAGGCCCCGTGCAGCATTAGGCGGGGAAACTCCTCAGTCTCGCCGAAACCGTACAGGGGATCCCCCGCGATAGGGGCGCCCAGTTCCCGGGAGTGGAGCCGGAGCTGGTGGGTTCGGCCGGTCCGGGGGAAATAGCGCACCCGTGTAATGGGCCCCTTCCCCCGGGTAAATACATCCAGGACCTGCCAGTCGGTCACGCTCTCCCTGCCCCGGTCCGGATCGATTATCTGCCAGGGCCGGTTGTCCGGATCCAGACGCTGAAAAAACACGGCCCGGCCCTTCTCTTCCGGCAGGATACCCAGGAGCAGGGCTTCGTACTCCTTGCGGACGTCCTTCGCTTCGAACTGTCTTCCCAGGAGGCGCTGACACTCCCGGTCACGGGCGAAGACCATCAATCCCGATGTGCCCTGATCCAGGCGGTGGACCGTGTAGACTTCGCCGTATGCCCCCTCCAGCCGGGAGGCCAGGCAGTCCCCCTTCTCCGGGCCTTTCCCGGGAACGGAAAGCAGCCCCGGGGGCTTGTCCGCGATCAGAAAGCGGGGATCCTCGTAGAGCACGCAGGGATTCAAGACAGACTCTCTATATACCCGTGGATGCCCGTGCCGTAATGGCCGAATCCGCTCCGGTAATCCCCCATAACCCCGGGAAGGCAGTCGATGATGTCCGAGGCGATGACCCCGTCCGGGCTGCCCCTTCGGCCCGCCGCCTCCCCGGCCAGGCCGTGGAGGAACACCGCCGTACCCAGGGCGTCCGTACCGGTCAGTCCGTATCCCATAACCGCGGCCAGAACGCCGCAGAGAATATCCCCGGAACCGGCCGTGGCCAGGGAGCTGTCCCCGGAGAGGTTCATGCGGATCTCCTCCCCCGGGGCGGTGATGAGTGAGTGGGCCCCCTTGAGGACGACGGGGACGCCGTAACGGTCGGCCAGCTCCCGCACAGCCCCAGGCCTGTCCCTCTCCACGGAGGCCGTATCGGTTCCCAGAAGGCGCGAAGCCTCTCCCGGATGGGGGGTCAGGTATATATTCTTCCCCCGGATCAGCTCTTCCCGGCCCGCCAGATGGGTCAAACCGTCCCCGTCCAGGATAAGGGGTCGGGCCGTTTCTTCCACCAGGGCCCGGACCAGGTCCCCCGTATCCTCCGCCAGGCCGATTCCCGGGCCCAGAACCATGAAGCCCGTTCCCCCGGAAAGAGCCCTAATGGCGGATAAATCCTCCCGCCCCAGTGAAGTTCTCCCCTCCCCTCCCAGGGGATGAAGAACCGCTTCGGGAAGCCCGATGGCCAGGGAGAGGACCGCCGTGCCGGGAAGGGCCACATGGACGTATCCCCCGCCGCTTCTCAGGAACCCGGCGGAGGCGAAGCGGGGCGCCCCGCCGTACCGGGATGATCCCCCCACCACGAGGAGCCGCCCGAGGGATCCCTTGTGCAGGGCGGAGGAGCGCTCCGGCAAGGGGCGGGGGCGGTTGATGCGAAACAGGGAGGGGGTCTCTTCCCGCAGCATCCGGGGTATGTTCAGGGAGGAAACATGGAGCACTCCCCCCAGCTCCCGCCCAGGGTAAAGAAGATTTCCCCCCTTGGGAAGACCGAAAATGACCGTACGATCCGCCCGGACAGCGGCCCCCTCCGCCCGGCCGTTAAGACCGTTGACTCCGGAGGGTATGTCCAGGCTGACCACGGGAAGGGCCAGTTCATTGATTTTAAAAATGATTTCCCTATCCGGCCCTTCCACGGGGCGGTTGAGTCCCGTACCCCACAGACCGTCCACGATCAGGGCGAAGCGGTCCTTTCCGGCATTCAGAAAATCCTCCCTCCCCAGCTCGGGAATTCCCCTGAGCCGGCAGGCTTTCAGATGGTCCTCCCCCAGCGAACCGGGAAAGGGCTCCCCCAGGGGCAGGCAGATAAGGGCGTCATGGTTTAAAAGCAGGGCGAGGGCCAGGCCGTCTCCCCCGTTATTTCCCCGGCCGCAGAGTATCAATAAAGGTTTATCACTCAGGGGGTACTCCCGGCGGATAATCCGATAGGCCGCAGAGGCGGCCCGCTCCATGAGCTGCCGGGGGGGATGGGCCTCTCTCTCCGCTGTCCCCTCCAGATCTCTCATCTGTCCAGGGGACAGGACTTTCACGGCTCCAGACCGGAGTAGACGAAAATCTCCGAAAGGACCCAGAGAAAGTTTCCATTCTCCGTGGGAACGAGGAAACGGGCGGTGTCCACATTGGTGTCGTCTTCTCCGACAAGGGTGATGCTTTCCACGGAAAGGACAGGGTATTTCTTATCCCGTTTGAAGTTACGGGCGATGTTTTTATATTCCGGAGCCAGATAGGGGAAGAACTCTTTCAGACTCTCCTCGTATTTCTCTCTGATGGTTACATAGAAAATGGATTTATCCATATGATACTCCTTGACTCGTCTTTAATTATTACCTTTTTCTTGGAAAAAATGCAAATACTTTTTCACTGCCCGGCCATGCTCTTTATTATTGACTCATTTTCCATAATCATTATACTGATGCTATGGCATCAGACGATTTTTCTCAGGAGCTGGACCCGGATATTGCCAGCCTGCTGGACGACAGCCTCTCCCCCAGTCGGGAAGTGCCCGATTTCGAACCCCT
>QKAI01000385.1 GCA_003246505.1 Spirochaetaceae bacterium
AAAGCCCCAACCGGTGTATAATGACCGCTGATGGGCAGAAAACGGAAAATCACGAATTGGAAAATCGGCACGGTCACAAAATTCTTTCTCCTGAATTCGATCACCCTGGCACTTGTGATCATCCTCTTCGTACTTCTCATATATACGCTTCTGGAAAAAAAGAATCTTCAGGATATCTCCCGGCTCAGGCAGATGGCCCTGGGCAATATGAATTACCGCAGTTCGGAAGCTTTCAGCAGCGCCTGCAATCTGACCTATCAGATATTCAATGATAATGATGCCATCGCGGTCATGATGGCACCGGAACGGGACATTTCAAGCGAGGTGCGCCTCTCCCGGACCATAGAGAACCTCATGATTTCAAATCCCCTGCTCCATTCGGTCTACATATGCAGCCATGACCGGGTTCTTCTGAGGAAAAGCAAGGATTCCAGTTACAACCTGGAAAAGGAGGAGGACCTGTTCCGGCTGATATTCACCAGCAGAATCCTCAGCCCCCTCAAAAGGAGGATCCCCCAGCCCGGAGGGAATTCCCTGAATCTGCTGACGCTTATTTACCACTCCGCCTATCCCCACAACGAGGCCATGGACGGAGCGGTTATCGTCAATCTGGACGCGGATGCCTTCTACCGCTTCATCGCCCCGGAACAGCTTCCCGAGGGGTCCTCCCTGCTCATCGTCGACGGGGACGGCACGATTATGCTCCACAGGGACCGGGAGTACTTCCTCCGTCCCCTGGGGACCGAGCCTTACATGGAAAGGATAATCCAATCCCCGGAACAGACCGGTTACTTTCTGACCGATCGGGAGGGGATCCGGATATCCCTGAATTTCTACAGATCGGACAGCTCCGGCTATATTTTCCTGCTCCTGGACCCCTATGAGACCATCGCCGGGGAGATCGGCCATTTCAAAATGGTAATACTCATTATCTCCCTGGCGGTTATTTTCGTCTCCCTCACTGCCTTTTTCTTCATAACCTCCGCCGCGTTTCAGCCCATGAGGGACATCATAACCAATATCCGGGGCGATTCCGGTCTCATGAAAATTCTGGATAAGGAAGGGGAATCGAAGGATTTCGCCTATATTTCCCAGACATTCTCCGCCCTTCTGGACCATATCAATCTGCTGGAGCACAGGGAGGAGGAAGCTTCCTATACCATCAGGAACCGACTGTTCTTCCACACCCTTATAAAACCGGAGAAGCGGGAAGACCTTTCCCAGCTCAGGGAGGACATGAATGCCTCGGGGATCAGCTTCGACGGCGGAGGAGAATACACCCTTCTGATTCTGAGGATAGACAACTACGGGGAATTCATTCGCAGGCACAGCGGGAAATCCCGGAACCTGGTTCTCCTCTCCTTCAGCAGGATAGCCGGTGAAATACTGGGGGAAGAGGGCTCCTTCCAGGCCTTCGAATCGGAGGAAGACCTGTGCGCCGTCCTCCTCCGGAGGGAGAGAGACAAGGGGGCGGACGACCTGGCAGCCGGGGTATCCCGAATCCAGGAGAACATCGGGAAATTGCTGAACCTTTCGGCAACGGCCTCTTTCAGCTCCCCCTTCGTGAGGCTGGAGGATCTTCCCGGCGCCTGGGAAGAGGCCCTCGCCCTCTCCTGCTACCGCCTGTTCCAGGGAAACGGCAGGATCTTCAGCGGGGAGAACACGGGGAAAGACGGGACGCCCAGTCTCCAAAGGGACAGGGAAGACCTTGTTTCGGCGGTAAAACGGGACGACGCCCCCTACTTCCGGAGCAAGGTCGGCGAACTGCTTGAGGATCTTGTCCGCTACCCCTTCGCCGAGGGGATCAATGTCATAACCGCCCTTATCCTGGACCTTCAGAAAACGGCCGCCGACCTGGGTTGGAAAAGCGATCCGGAGGGGCCGGAAAACCCCGCGGCGCTGGCCCGGTCCATCGAGTCCCGGGAGAACCGGGAAGAACTGGTGGAGTCCCTCTGCGCCACGTTCCGGGCCGTGGCGGACTATCTTTCCGAATTGAACAACCTGGAAGCGCGCAGCCTCATGGACGACGCCCTGCGATACATAGGGGAGAACTACACGGACGGACAGCTGTCGGGGGCCCAGGTCGCACGTGAATTTGCCATGACGCCCCCCTATTTCAGCAAGCTTTTCATAGAAAGAACGGGCCGGACCTTTCCCCAGTACCTGAACCATATCCGCCTGGAGAAAGCCCGCGAGCTATTGGCGGAGTCGGGAAAACCCGCCCAGGACATAGGCGTGGACGTGGGCTACTACAACCGTTCCTACTTCAGCACCCTCTTCAAGCAGACCTACGGCGTATCCCCCTCCCGTTACAGGCTTACCTGCGCGCGCCGGCAATCCTGAGGCCGGCCGAATTCGAACGAATGTGAAAAATTAGACCTCCCCCCGCTACGAAATCTAACGGATATTTATTTTTTGAACCTTTACAGATCTCCGACCCCCCTCCCAGAATGAACGTATACGAGCGATTCAGCAAAGGAGGGGCGATGAGACATAAGCTGAGCAGACCGGGGGAACTGAGAAGGAACAGGGAGCTCTATCTGATGGCCCTGCCGGGGATGATCTTCCTCCTGATGTTTTCCTACCTACCCATGCCGGGGCTGATACTGGCCTTCAACAACTACAACTTCCAGGACGGCATATTCAGAAGCCCCTGGGTCGGCTTTAAGAATTTCGATTTTTTCTTCGGCTCGGACAAGGCGGGAAGCATCACCTTCAACACCCTTTACCTGAACGGGCTCTTCATTATCTTCAGCCTCATAACCCAGATGGGAAGCGCCATATTCCTGAATGAAATCAGAATCAAGAAATTCAAATCCCTTGTCCAGTCGGTGCAGTTCCTTCCCTATTTCCTCTCCTGGATCGTCATCAGCAGCCTCCTCTTCAGCCTCTTCTCTTCGGAACTGGGATCGGTCAACAGGATCCTCTCCGCCCTGGGGGGAGAGCCGGTCAGCTGGTACTCCCACAGCGAATACTGGCGCTTCATCCTGGTGGGGGCCTACCTGTGGAAATGGACCGGCTACGGCACGGTCATATACCTGGCGGCCATCGCCGGCATAGACGGGGAGTATTACGAAGCGGCCCGCATTGACGGAGCGGGCAGGCTGCAGCAGATGACCCGCATCACCATCCCCCTTCTGACGCCCACCGCCATAATCCTTACCCTTCTGGCCGTGGGCCGCATCTTCTACGGCGACTTCGGGATGATCTACAGCATAATCAAGGACAACGGCCTGCTCCTCAGGACGACCGAAGTCATTGACACCTACGTGTACCGCTCCATGCGCATGTCCGGGGACATTTCCTTCGCTTCGGCGGTAGGGCTTTACCAGTCCCTGGCCGGATTCCTGCTCGTGGGGCTGACCAACTGGCTCTCCAAGAGATACCAGGGCATATCCCTTTTCTAGCGAGGCAAGGAATGATCAAAGACAGCAAAAACACAGGGGACAGGATATTCTCCCTCATCATTTACGCGGTTCTCGGCCTGGCCGTGATAATCACCCTCTATCCCCTGGTCCTGGCCCTCTCGGTGTCCATCTCAGACGAACTGACCGTCCAGACGAAGGGCTACTCCCTCATCCCCGCCAAGCCCACCCTGGAAACCTACCGCTATATATTCCAGGGGGGATGGATCGGCCGCTCCTACGGGGTGACCCTCTTCGTCACCGCCGCGGGCACGGCGCTGAGCCTTCTCGTCACGGCGCCCCTGGCCTACGCCATCTCCGTGAAATCCCTCAAATACCGGAACGGAATTGCCTTCTACTGCTACTTCACCATGATATTCAGCGCCGGGCTCGTCCCCTGGTACATCGTGCTGACCCGCTACTACC
>QKAI01000283.1 GCA_003246505.1 Spirochaetaceae bacterium
GGTTTTTCCCCTCCGATCCGGTTATATTATTAACATCCATGACAGAAAGTGAATCTTCAGATACAACCGGTTTGCTCCGCAGGATAAATGTTTTCGCCCATCTCCAGCCCCGGGAGCTGGAAGAGATTATCCCCTATTGCGAATATAATACCCTTAAGCCGGGGGAACGGCTTTTTTCCGAGGGAGATCCGGGGGACGCCCTCTTTATCGTGGATTGCGGCGAAGTGGTTGTGCAGAAGGGGGAAGAGTATTCGGAAGGACCGGAAATTCATCTGGCCCGCTATATTCCGGGGAGCGGTTTCGGCGAACTTGACCTTTTCTGCGGCGAGACCCGTAAGGCCGATGCTCTGGCCAGCAGGGATACGGTGGTGCTTCGCTTCCCCCGGGCGGGCGTGTCTATTCAATCCTTTCTGGAATCCCAGCCCCTGATCGCCGCGCAGATCCTCCATCGGGTCCTGGTTCTGGTATCGGAACGTATCCGCCGGGCGAACGATCTGGTCAAGGAGAATTCCCCCCTGGTCCAGGAACTCAAGAAGCAGGTCTACCGGGATAAACTGACCGGCGTCTACAACCAGAACTACCTGACCGAGACCCTGCGGGAGCATATCCGCAAATCGGGCTCCCCCCTTATCCTGCTCATCTCCAAACCGGATAATTTCAAGGATCTCAACGACAGATACGGCCATGAGGCCGGGGACAGGGCGATCCGGATCATGGCGAAGAGTTTCCGGGAGTCCGTCGGCGACGATACCCGGATTGCAAGGTACAAGGGAAACGCCATGGCGGCGATTCTATATGGCGACGACCGGAGGGCCGCCAACGCCCTGGCCAGGGTGATTCAGACCTGCATCGGCTCCCTTGATCTCTCCCCGGTGACCGGTTCGGATCCTTTCCATATGACAGCCAGCGTGGGCATCGGCATCTACCCCGAGCACAGCACTGACGCTGAAGAGCTGATCCGCCTCACCCACGAGCTCCCCCTTCTGGGACGGCAGCGGGGGGGCGGCCGCATCCTTGCCTACAGAAAAAGGGGATCCGCCCATGCCTGAAGATCCGATAGGGCTCTTGAAATCCTTTGAAATGCTGGAATCGCTCACTCCAGAGGAGCTGCAGGAGCTCTACGGCTTGATGGATCAGCTGGATTTTCCCGCGGGGGAGCCCGTCTTCCACGAGGGAGAAACGGGGGATGCCCTCTATATAATTCTCTCCGGTTCGGTGGGAATTACGATTGAAACCCAGGAAGGGGAAACCCTGGAACTGGCGGAAATCCCGGAGGGCCATTTTTTCGGGGAGATGTCCATATTCGATAACTCACTCCGATCCGCGACCTGCGTGCCCAAGTCGGACACCCGCCTTCTAAGGCTGCGGGGAGAGGATTTCCACGGGTACATCAAAGTCCGGCCCCGGGCGGGAATCGGCATCATGCTCAGCATGCTGGAAACGACTTCGGGCCGGCTTCGGGCGACCGGCGCCTTTCTGACCGATCTGGTCACCTGGGGAGAGCAGGCCCGGGCCCGGACGATAACCGACGACTTCACCGGCCTTTACAACCGCCGCTTTCTGGATCAGTCCTTTGACGGGCGCTTAAGGGAGGCGGAGGAGAAGGGGCAATCCCTGTCCCTTGCCATGGTGGATCTGGACCATTTCGGGACCCTGAACAAACTCTACGGGCAGGAAAGGGGGGATGAGATCCTCCTCAGGGCGGTTGATGTCTTCCGGGAGGTGTTCAGGGACGGGGACATCCTCTGCCGTTACGGCGGGGATGAGTTCACCCTTATCCTGCCCGACACCGAACCGGAAAGGGCCCGCGAGCTCTGCGGTCGGATGATTGACGGCCTGAAGAGGATAGACCTCCCCCCCCATCGGGAAGGGGATCTGAAAATCGTCTCGGCCAGCGTGGGAATCGCCGCATATCCCCGTCACGGAAGGGACAGGAGCCTGCTTTGGGAACGGGCAGACCAGGCGGTGTATCAGGCGAAGGAGGGGGGGAGGGCCCGGGCGGTGATCTGGCAGGATTCGGTCACCCCCCGGACGAAGCAAGCTCTGAAGAGCATAGCCCTCCGTAACCGGATCATACACCGCATTCTGGATCTGATCGACGGGCGGGACAATTTTCTCGTGGCCGGCCATTTGAATCCCGATGAGGACTGCATCTCCTCCCAGGTCGCCATGGCTCTGCTGATTCGGGATTTCAGGAAGAGGGTCTATCTGATGGTCCCCCGGACCCTGAATGAGAAGTTTCTGTACTTAATTAAGATCGCCCGGCATAACTCCATCGAAATCCTCTATCATGATGAGGACCGGCCCCTGGGGATATCGACCCTGTTCATCATGGATACGCCCAAGCCCTCCATGAGGCAGACCTTCCCTGGGGATGGGGAATTGATTGCCGATCCGGGCGTTCCCGTCGTTGAGATAGATCACCATCTGGAGGCGGACAGCGAATATTCCGGCGATCCGGATCTGCGCCTGGTGGACGAGGCGGCTTCCGCCAGCGAGCTCGTGGCTCTGATCGGCTATAAGCTTAACAACAGAATCGACCTGAGGCAGAAGTACGCCTTTTACGATGTGTTCTCCCGGAACTTCGTCCTCGCCATTCTCACCGGCATTGTGGGTGACACGAAGATGGGGCAATTCATAAGAACCCCCAAGGAGCGCTGGTTCTACGAGATTTCCAGCAGGGTGTTCAACCGCATACTCTCCCGGAAAACCCGCGCCGGATCGGGCAATTTCTTTTCCATGAATGAAATTTACCGGGAAATGCAGAGCCTTTCCGACCGGGAGGATCGCTGTCTGAAAGCCATGAGACAGTATCTGAACAGGGACATACCCCGCATCGGATCGGTGGTGATACCCCCGGGGGGGATGGAAGCCATCGCCGGTGTTTTCGATCATGAGACTATCGTCACCGTGGCCCGTTATCTCGCCGATTCCCTGGCCGAGGAGAGCGGATTCCTCGGTTTCATCGCCTATGCGGACGATCAGAGGGAGAGCGGTCTGGTGCAATTCCGGATCCGCAGGAGCCATAGCTTCCAGAGTCTGGACCTCCGGGACCTGCTGGAGCATTTTGAGATTAAAAACGGAGGGGGGCATCCCGGAGCGGTGGGATTCCGTATACCCGAGGAGGAGATCGGGGATCTGAATGAATACGCCCGGCGCTTTCTCAGGGAACTGGAGAACTGGCTCCCCTGACGGATTAGGAATTACGATAAAAAAAGGACCGTCCTCCGAAGAAAACGGCCCGATTTATATAAAAACTCCCCGGGAAATGATTACGTCCGGGGAGGTTGGTGACGACGGCCTAGAGGGCTCCCCCTACCAAGCGGTTCAGCCTCAGGGCGAAATCGCTGGGGTCCTTCAATTCATGGCCCTCCAGGAGCATGGCCTGCCCCAGGAGCACCCAGGCCACGTCTTCTATGACCTGTTTGTCCTTGGTGTCGGCCAGCTTCTTGACCATTTCGTGGTCCGGATTGATCTCCAGGATGGGCTGGATCTCGGGCAGATTGCCCGCCTGGCCCATGGCGGCCATCATCTGGCGCATCTGGGCGCTGGGATCGTTCTCGTCGGCCACGATGCAGCAGGGGGACTCGTGGAGGCGGCTGGAGGCTTTCACGTCCTTGACCGCGTCGCCCAGGGCCTTCTTGATCTTCTTGACCACCGGCTCCACGGCTTTCTCCTTCTTCTCGTCCTCCTCGTCCTTCAGATCGTCGGCGGCGTTGGACTTGTTGATGGCCTTGAGCTCGATCTCCTGGTAGGGACCGGCCATGGCGATGACGATCTCGTCGATCTCGTCGGCCATGATCAGGACTTCGATGCCCTTCTT
>QKAI01000135.1 GCA_003246505.1 Spirochaetaceae bacterium
GCTCCTCCGCAGGCTCGGTGGTGAATTTCCCGTTCCTCAGCTGGGAATCGATGGCATTCTCGAGTTGCGTCCTTTTTGAAGCGTAGGCTTCTTCCGCTTTGAAGAGGGTTCCCGAACGTTTAAGAACCGCTTCGACGTAGCGCCTTACGTTCGCCTGGAAGTTGGGCGCCGATTTGAAATCCTTATGGATCTTGAGACGCAGTTCTTCGTCATCCGGGACGGTGACTTTGGTCACCGATGACAGATCGGCATAGGAGCCGTCGTTAAAGATAACTTTCACCGCCTGAGTGTCCGCTCCCGAGCCGCCGTCCTGATCCGATTTGGACAGAAAAATTTCGAAGGAGATAGGGTAGGACCAGGTCTTCGCCATGAGGGCCCAGTAGAAGACCGGTTTGGAGATGATATCCACTTTTCCCGTGGCACCCTGCCGGACGACGTAGTACCCTTCCGTGTTCCGCTCGAAGGCGCTGAATACCAGCACCAGTACCAGGATGATGCCTACGATGCCCACGCCCGTCTTAAATAAAGACCCGATACTCTTTTTTTTCTTTGCTTCTTCTTCGCTTCTTCCATCGCTTCCTTTTCTCTTCCCGTAATGCTCGCCGCTGCGTCAACGGCGGCATCAATTTCATTCTGTCTCTGCTCTACCGCATCGTGCACTTTCTCGGTGGTGATTTCCTTCTTGACCCACCTGACGATCCTTTCTATCAATACCAATGCGGCCAGAAGCAGTAAGAGTCGCAGAATCAACATTATCAATTCTCCCTTTAACATTATGTTCCTTTGAGTTTACTGATATATTACAGCAATCTTTCCCGGGAAAAAACTTCTTTTTTAAAAAACACCCTTTCGGGTGATGCGGTCAGGGAGGATAGAAAGGAAAATCATTCAAAACCGATGGTCCCCCCCCTTCCGTTTCCGCGAAAAGAATTCCGTTCCTTCCCTTCCCGCGGGCTATGGTTCTTATCGCAATTCTGCCTTGCTTCAATGGCGAGGTGGGTTTATAATAGGCGAACGTGAACGGACACGCATTAAAAAAAAGCTTACAGATTCTAACGCTCCTTCTTTTCGCCGGGACTCTTTTTTCCTGTCGGCCCAGGGAATCCCTCGGTAATGCCGCCGGGGAGGGTCTGATTCTGGGGTTCTCCCAGATCGGGGCGGAGAGCGCCTGGCGCAACTGCAACACCCGGTCCATTCAGGAGGCCGCCGAGGAGAAGGGGGTCCAGCTTCTCTTTGAGAACGCCGAGCAGAAACAGGAAAATCAGATCAAGGCCCTGCGCTCCTTCATTGTTTACCAGGTGGATGTGATCGCCTTCGTGCCTATCGTGGCGGACGGCTGGGACAATATCCTGAGGGAAGCGAAGGAAGCGGGGATTCCCGTGCTCATTACGGACCGTAAGATCAACACCGCCGATAACTCCCTCTACGCGGGATTCATAGGGACGGACAGCTTCCGGGAGGGCCAGGAGGGGGCCCGGTTCCTCCTGAGGAAATTCGCCTCCGCCGATTCGGTGCGTATCGTGGAGATCCAGGGGACCGAGGGCTCCTCCGTAGCCATCGGCCGGGCGGAGGGCTTTCGGGAGGGACTGGCCGGGCAGGATAAATTCGAGATCATCCACAGCGTTTCCGGGGATTTCCTCCGCTCCAAGGGGTACGAACTCATGCGGGGCATCCTCCGGCGGTACGACGGGATTGACGTGGTCTATTCCCATAACGACGGGATGACCCTGGGAATTCTGGATGCGATACGGGAGGTGGGCCTCGCCCCGGGCAAGGACATCGTGATCGTCACCATAGACGCGGAGCAGGCCGCCATCGACGCCCTGAAGCGGGGCGAGGTGAACTGCGTTATCGAATGCAATCCCAAGATGGGGCCAGCGATCATAGAACTGGCGGAAAAACTGGCCCGGGGCGAGTCCATCCCCCCCTTCCAGCATGTCCATGAGGTGGTGTTTTCCGAATACGACGACCTGAGCAGCATCGAGCCCCGGGGCTACTGATGGTAGGCAAAATCCACCCTCTGCTCCGTTTTATCCAGAAAAGGCTCTTTTCCACCAGCCTGCGTCAGACCCTCAAGATGTCCTACATCATCATCATCTGCCTCATGTTCGTCGCCCCCGCCATCAGCCTTGTCTCCTCCTGGTTCCAGACGGTGCAGTACGACCGGATGATTACCAACGTCAGCCGCACGAACCGGCTGAACCTCATCATCAGGACGGACATATCCAACGAGATCTGGGATATCGTGGCGGGGAACAAGAACTTCGACGCCGGCTCCCAGTACCAGATCATTGACGATGTTAATCGGAGGCTGGAGGAGATTTTCGAGAACACCGAGGTTCGGGAGAACCGGCGCCTCCTGGAAGTAGCCGGCCGGGCCATGGACACCCTAACCGGCTACGTGGACATGCTGGGCACCCAGATAGAGAACCAGTTTCTGGTCACCCGGAACGAGGAGATCCTGGACGAGATCCGGGGCGTGGCGGATCTGATCTCCGACCTGCTGCAGGACTTCATCGTCCTGGAAATCGAAGCGGCGGCGGCCACCAACGAGAAGATCAAGCGGGTCGCCCTGGTCCTGACCGTTCTGGAGCTGGGGAGCCTCTTCACTGTATTTCTTTTCGCCGTGATGACCCAGCGGTCCGTGGTCCAGAGCATCAACAAGCCCATCAGCGAGCTGGAGAGGCTCTCCCACGAGATCGCCGCGGGGAATCTGGAGGCCCGGGCGGACAGGCCCCACGTGAGGGAGCTGGACAACCTGACCGACAACCTGAATATCATGGCCGCCAAGATCCGCGACCTGATAGACGAAAACATAAGGGAGCAGAAGAACCTTCAGAAATCGGAGATGAAGGCCCTCCAGGCCCAGATCACCCCCCACTTCCTCTATAACACCCTGGACACCATCGTCTGGCTGGCCGAGGGACGCCAGTACGACCAGGTCATATCGGTGACCCGGAATTTTTCCAGCTTCTTCCGCACCGCCCTGAACCGGGGCCGGGACTGGATCTGCGTGGGGGAGGAGCTGGAGCACGTGAGTAACTACCTGAGCATCCAGAAGGTGAGGTACCGGGACATCCTGGACTACTCCCTGGAGTATGACGAGGCCATGACCGACCGGATCATGCTCAAGCTGCTGCTCCAGCCCCTGGTGGAGAATGCCCTCTACCACGGGATCAAAAACAAGCGGGGCCGGGGGAAAATCACCGTGACCGGCTGGATGGAGGGGGACCTGATCTGCTTTCGTGTGGAGGACAACGGCATAGGCATGACTCCTGAACGGCTGGCTGATGTGAAGAGGCAGATTCGGGAGGGGCAGGACCGGAGCCATGCGGGGGATATCTACGGCCTCTACAATGTGAACAAGAGGCTCACCCTATATTACAACAACAGGACGGATTTTGAAATTAAGAGCACCTACCGGGAAGGGACATCGGTCCTTTTCAAGGTGCCGGAGACGGAATATGTATAGTGTATTTGTGGTGGAAGACGAGATCGTTACCCGGGAGGGGATCAGGAACAGCATCCCCTGGGAAAAAACGCGGTTCACCCTGGCGGGGGAGGCTCCGGATGGGGAGATGGCCCTCCACGCCCTGAGAGAAATCAAGCCGGATATCCTCATCACCGATATCCGCATGCCCTTCATGGACGGGCTGGCCCTCTCCCGCATCATCCGGGAGGACCAGCCCTGGATCAAGATCGTCATACTCTCCGGCCATGACGAGTTCCAGTACGCCCGGGAGGCCATCTCCATCGGGGTGGAGGAGTACCTTCTCAAGCCGATCTCCGCGGGGGAGATGCTCGCCACCCTGG
>QKAI01000019.1 GCA_003246505.1 Spirochaetaceae bacterium
GGGCGATGGCAATGTGGAGAAAGAAATAGGTCAGATAGCGATTGACCGCGGGGGAGGTTCCGGGAGGCCCGATCCTTTTAAGATCGATGAAAATGATAAGGACCACTTCCATCAGCAGCATAAATGCCCCGTAGATGCTGCCCCTCCGAAAATTGGCGCGGCAGATCTCGTCGGTTATTTCCCTGTGCTGTTCCCCCGTGGGGGTCAGTTCATGTCCTCCGTTCAGGATTCTGATAATGACACCCGGCAGGAGGTTCTTTCCCGAAAACATCGCCCAATTATAGGGATTGGCGCGGCCTTATACAAGTCCGGTTTATTTGTTGATAAGGATTTTCCCTGATTCGTGAGGGGCATACTCCCGGTATTCCTCACTTATCAGATAGGCGCAGGCACGGATAAGAAACTCCTCCCTATCCCTGTTGAGTCCATGACGTCCCGTCGTGAGAAGCTTTTTAAGGAACATCAGATCCTTTTTTTTAAATGTCCTTACCATTAGTTCTCTCCTACCATTTGAGGTCCCAGTCTTCATAATCCCTGGTTGCCGCTTCCTGGGTCGTCCCGGAGCCGTTCTGCAGATAGGCCGAATCGGAAGAATTGACATCCTGGCAGCTGAAAAACATAACGGAAAGAGCGATAAAACACACTATTACGATTATTCTTTTAAGCATAACAGCCTCCATGGACACATAGTAGCACAGGACTTTTGGGATAGATATTGAAAAATACTTCCGATCCGTTTAGGATAGGGGCAGTTAATGAAATTAAGAAAGTAGAGAAAAATAACCAAAACGGCGGACAGAAGTATGGATAAATCAAGTTTCGGCACTCTTTTCAAGTTTGTCCGAATGGGGAAGGGAATTTCCCAGTCCGAACTCTCCTACGGGATCTGCACACCCCGAACCATATACAATATAGAAAAGGGCTTCAACACGCCCTCCATAGAGCTTATGCTCCATTTTGCCAACAAGCTGGGATTCGACTTTCTCTCCATCCTCTCCTACAGCAATTCGGAAAACGGGCTCCTCTACTATAAGACTTTCCAGGCCATGGAGAAGTTTTACGAAAGCGCCGACTTCCATAGCCTGGAGAAGCAGGTCGACCAGCTTCTGGAAAATAATACGGACCTCTCCCCCTACCAGTATCAGATCCTCCATTGGTATAAGGGAATCTGCATAGCCGCCCTTTACAGGGAGTGCGAAGGGGCGCGGGCGGAGTTCTCCCTGGCCCTCTCCTATACCCGGGAATTCGGGGTAGAGGAGGCCGCCCGCCATTACTGCACCATCCAGGAGCTGCATATTCTCAACAGTTATGCCAACATTCTCCATCTGGAGGAGAATTATCTTCTGGCCATCGATCTTTACAGGGATATCCTGAATAATCTGAGCCGCTACGGGAAAAATTCCAACGACCCCCTTTTTGTCAAGATAAGCTACAATCTGGCCAAGAGCCTGAACAAGATGAATAAGCCCCGGGAGGCCCTGACCATATGCCAGGCGGCCATACTTCTGGCCCAGAAGAATAATATTCTCAACTCCCTGGCCGAGCTTTTCATAGAAAAGGGAAATTCCCATGATCTGCTGGGAGAGATGGAAGAGCGGAACCGGTGTTTCAAACGGTTCATCTATCTCCATGAGCTCTGCGGTAATCATGAGTCGATAAGGGAGAAGAAGGCGAGGTTCGTGGAAAAATACGGCCTCGCCTTCGACAATGTTTAGGGATGTCTATTTGGATGCCATCCAGGCGGAGAACTGCTTCTGAAGCTCCTCCTGGACGGTCTCCAGACCCGCTTTGTTCAATTCGTCCAGGGCTTCGTTGATGTTTTCATCATAATCCAGATAACCGTACTGGATGGGTACGAGCTTTTCCGTAATGACCGACTGCATCCGGGCCACTTCCGCCTTGACCGGAGTCTGATCGAAGTTGAATCCGAACAGTTTGGAGTACCGGGCGCCCCTGTCCCAGTTCTTTATGCGCTCCACCGTGGCGTCGCTGACGAACTCGGGAAATCGCATGTATTTCACATTGCGGAACATCCACTCGTAGAACATGGAATCCTTTGTGAGAACCTGCACCCGCCCGTCGGGGGTCAGGTCGTAATGTCTTCCCTTTTCTCCCAGGACGATGAAGTCGTAGTTCTCCTGATCCCTGTATACCCAGTTAAGGAACTGCATGGTTTTTTCCGGTTCCCCGCAGGTGGCCGGGATGACGAAGACGTTGCTGCCCCCGGTGATGATGTACTTCGGTTTTTCCGGATAAAGCAGATATTCGTTGTAGATCCCCCCGGGCACGTTCTGGGCCAGGGACTGCTGCTGCTCTATATCGCGGGTTATGGCACCGGTCCATATGGCGCTGCGCCCGGAATTCATTCTCCCCAGTTCGTCCGTATTGGCCAGGAAGTCCTCGGAGATGAGTTTCTCCCGGTTCCAGATTCTGGTGTAGGAGCAGAACTGCCTGAACGCGTCGGAGGAGTAATAGCTGTAGATCCTGTCGTCGTTGGCCGTCTCATCCACGAAGAACCAGTTATTCAGCAGGCTGAAATCCACAGAGAGGTTCCCCTGGGCCATGCGGATGTAGGGTTTGTAGGAGTTGGCGACGAAGGGGTTGGCGCTCAGTCCGGAGGATCTGAGTTTGCGGGCGAAGTTCGTCACGTCGTCTATGGTTCGGAGGTCTTTCACACCCAGCTGGTCCATCAGGTCCTGGCGAACGCAGAGGGTGCCGAAATTCTCCGAGGTGGGGGTGTTTGTGGGCACGGCCATGAGCTTCCCGTCCAGGGCGACGTGCTTCCATTTGTCCGTGGGGTTGGCCTTCATGAGATCCTGGCCGTACTCCTCCAGCAGATCGTCCAGGGGCAGGATGGTCTTTTTGGCGTACCAGTTCTGGACGCCCTGGGGGCCGTGCCAGGCGATGTCGATGGTCTGGCCGCTCGTCATGATCAGATCGATTTTCGTGAAGTACTCGCTCCAGGGGCTGAAGGAGATGTCCAGGTGAGCCCCGATTTCCCCGTCCAGCCGGGGATTGAGGGAATTGTCAATGAAATCCCTCCAGGTGGGATTCTCCTCCCCCGGCATGACCCAGACGATGGATGCGGGACCCTTTCCCGGTTTCTGAGCCGAGGGGTCGTTCCCCCCCGCCGCGAATCCGGGAGCGGCGATGCCGAACGAGGCAAGGACGATAAAAACGAATAGTTTCCGACTGCGTTTTTTTGTTTTCATAAAAGACCTCCGTTATTGTTATCATAAGAGACCGTCCGGCGCAATGACCGTCCGGTCTCCCGTTGGCATATTTTCAGCCCTTGATCGCCCCAATCATGATTCCCTTGATGAAGTAGCGCTGCAGAAAGGGATAGAGGAAGACGATGGGGCCGATCGTTACGATGGTGGTGGCCATCTTGACCGTTTCCGTGGGCACCCGGGCCGTTGTGGACAGACCGCTGTTGGCACCGCTGTTGAAGAACAGGGCGTTTGACAGGATCTGGAAGAGCTGGTACTGCAGGGTGTAGAGGCGGGTGTTCGTCACGAAGAGCAGATTGAGCCACCAGTCGTTCCAGTAGGCCAGGGCGATGAACAGGGAGACCGTGGCCAGAATGGGCACGGACAGGGGGAGGATGATTCTGAAGAAGATCGTCACATCGTGGGCCCCGTCTATTTTGGCCGATTCGGACACCGATTCGGGTATGCTCTGGAAGTAGTTGCGCATGAGAAACATGTAGAACGGGTTGAGCAGATAGGGAAGTATGAGCACCCATGCCCTGTTAGAGAGGTGGTAGTAGCGGGTCAGCACGATGTACCAGGGGACGAG
>QKAI01000275.1 GCA_003246505.1 Spirochaetaceae bacterium
CCGGAGAGGTCATCGAGATAGGCCAGGGGGCGCTCTTTTCTCTGCTTTTCGGTTCGTGATTTTTTAGGGGTATCGACGGAAGGGCCATAAGAAATCTGCCCCCATAAAAAAATGCTGCCACCGAATTCTCAGTGGCAGCAAAAGAAAAAATGTAAATTATGAAAGTATGAAAAGGAACGTTATTACTTTGTGGTGCTGTACCAGGCGTTGACTTCTTCGGTGATTTTCGCCCCCCCCATGCTCAGCCAGTCCTTTACGAACTTATCAAAGGATTCGATGGACTCGCCCATGATGATCTTGGTGAAGACTTCGTCCTCCAGGGCCTCGAGGGTCGCGTTGCGCTCTACCATGGTGGGGGTCAGGGCGCCGTAGAACTTGTCGTAGAGATAATCCCCGCTTTCCACGTACTCCCCGATGATTTCGAAGGAGCTGGGTGATCCGAAGATCCGTTCGTCCCCCCAGAAATTGCGATCCCCGGCGCGATACTTCTTGATGCGGTCGTAATAACCCTGTTCCTCCAGGTTGAGGATTGACGTATCCCCCGTTTCCAGGGCTTTGACCACATTCCGGTGGGCGTTCAGGTTTTTCATGGCCGGTTCGTATCCCAGCACCTGATACTGCCACAGGGCGATTCCCTCTTTGCTGTAGGAGAGCTTGTCCGCCCATTCGTCGGCGGTTGTCTTGCTGTCCCGGGCATATCCCGCCGAACCGGCTTCCACCAGTTTTATGATGGCTTCCGGGTGGGCGCAGTTTTTGTTAATGGCATAGTAGCGGCTCACGTTAAGTTTCGTAATCGGTTTGGCCGGGTTATTGTCAATGGAGACCAGCTTAAGCGCCTTCCATTCGGCCTTGGGATCATTAATGACGCTGTCCTTGACGAAGGCGCCGGGAGTGGACATGCCCCCGTAGGTTATCCCGATCTTGCCCGAAGCGATCGACTCGGTTACCTTGGCCCGGTCCTTGACCCCGAATTCCGGATCGATCATCCCCTTCCTGTAGAGATCCTGCAGGGTGAGCAAGGCGGTGCGGACTTCCGGCTGGATCGTCCCATAGGCCAGATTGCCCTTCCCGTCCTCCACCCAGCGGCGGATGTAGCCGTGGAATCCGGCGAAAAATCCGGTAGCCCCGGCATGATTGTCCTTGATGAAGTTCTTGGTAAAGGCGATGCCGTAGGTGTCGTCCTTGCCGTTTCCGTCCGGATCGTCATTGGTGAAGGCCTCGATCACATTAAGCAGCTCCTCCATGGTGGTGGGCACCGCCAGACCCAGATTCTCCAGCCAGTCGGTTCTGATATGCAGCACCTGCAGGGAGTCCACCGACGAGGCGGTATGGGGTATGGCCATTAATCGCCCGTTGACTTTGGCCGTATCAAAGGCCTGCCGGTCCTGTTCCAGAATGCTTTTGGTAAAATCGGATGTACGGGCTTCGTACAGATCGGTCAGATCGTAGAGCAGGTCGTTCTGGGCCAGTTCTATAAGGTTTTTGTTATCCAGCCACATCAGATCGGGCAAATCCCCCGAGGCCACGGAGATATTGAGCTTTTGCAGAAACTGTTCCTCCGGAATCACCCAGGCATAGCTGAGATTGATGCCGAACACTTCGCGGTAGTAATCGATCCAGATGTTGTTTTCGATATCCGATCCTTCGGGGAATTTAATGCCGTTGTTCAAATAACGCCAGGCGGTCAGGTCGATGGGGGGATCGAATTTGGCGGTCATGCTCTCGGAGCTCAGTTTCTGAATGAGCTCTTCCGATGAGACGACCCCGGCGGAGGAGCCCTCCTTTGATCCCGCGGCGAATACCGGTGCGAGTGTCAGCAGCAGCAATAATAGGGCCGCTGTTTTTTTCATAAGATTAGAAAACATGCATTACTCCTTTATGGTTTGTCACTTATCCTTGATCATTATACAGGGCGGTTTTTTATCCCATCAATTATCATTTTTTTACATTTGCCGCATTTCTTGACTTAGGCCGCGCTCCATCCTATCCCTTGACGCTTCCCATGACCAGGCCCTTCATAAAGTATTTCTGCAGGAAGGGGTACACCGCCAGAATCGGCACGGAGGCCAGGAAAACCTGGGCCGCCTTGAAGGTCCTCTCCGAAACGGCATCCATGTTGGCCAGCATTTCCGACGCGGTCAGGGTATTCAGGTCCGAGGATATGATAATGGAGCGCAGGTAGGTCTGCAGGGGCCAGTGCTTGGGGGAGTTCATGTATATCATCCCGTCGAACCAGCCGTTCCAGTGGCTTACCAGCACGAAGAGGGAGACCGTCGCCAGGGAGGGCAGGGAGAGGGGGAGGTATATCCTTAAGAGGGAGGTCAGGTGTCCCGCCCCGTCTATGTAGGCGGCCTCCTCTATCTCCTTGGGCAGCCCCCGGAAGAAATTCATGAGTAGTATCACATTGAATACGGGCACCGCCTGGGGAAGGACCAGGGCCCAGATTTTATCCAGAAGATTCAGGGACCGGATGGTCATGTAGGTCGGAATCAATCCCCCGTTGAACATCATGGTGACAATGAAGAACCAGGCGTATACGTTCCGCAGCCTGAAGGATTTCTTCTCCTTGGAAAGGGGGTAGGCTATGGCCACGGTCAGGACCATGTTTACGATATAGCCCAGGGCCACCCGCTGAAGGGAAACCAGGAACGACAGGATAAACTCCGACTTGCTCAGGGCGTATTTATAGGAGGCCAGGGTGAAATTGACGGGCCATAGATTCACGTATCCCGCCGCGGCGGCCGATTTCTCGCTGAAGGAGACCGCCAGCACATTGATGAGGGGCAGCAGGCAGACAAAGGCGACCACGCTCAGGAACACCACATTGAAGAGGGCGAAGATTTTTTCTCCCCGTGTACGTTTCATTTTCCCTTCTCCTAAAATATCCGGTAGCCGGCGTATTTATCGGCCAGATGGTTCGAGAGGACGATGAATCCAAACGAAATGATTGATTTGAAAAGGCCTATGGCCGTGGATACGCTGAACTGGGCCTGCACCAGGCCGATCCGGTAGACAAAGGTATCGATGATGTCGCCGCTGCTGTAAACCTGGGGGCTGTAAAGGTTGAACACCTGGTCGAATCCGGCATTGAGTATGTTCCCCAGACTTAAAACGGTCATAAGGGTGACGATGGGAAGAATCCCGGGAATGGTTATGTGGATCGTCTGCTTCATGCGGGACGCCCCATCCACGATGGCCGCTTCATAAAGGCTTGGATCGATGCTGGTGAGGGCCGCCAGATAGACGATGGTCCCGTAGCCGAAGTTTTTCCAGGTTTCCGTAATGACCAGGGTGAAGGGAAACCAATCCGCATTGCCCAGGAAGTAGATGGGCTTGATTCCCATAAGGCCCAGGCCCCGGTTGATGATTCCGCTGGTGGGGGACAGGACGTCAATCAGGATTCCCCCCAGGATGACCCAGGAAAGAAAGTGGGGGAAATAGATGATTGTCTGGATGGTCCGTTTGAATCCGCTGGACCTTATCTCATTCAGGAGGAGCGCAAAAAGGATGGGGCAGACGAGACCGGCGGCTATCTTCATTATGGCGATGAAGATGGTGTTCCAGATGACCGACACGAAATTCGGCATGGTAAAGAGATAGCGGAAATTGTCCAGCCCCACCCAGGCGGACCGCAGAATGCCCTTGGCGGGCACGAATTTTTGAAAGGCGATGACGATTCCGAACATCGGGACATAGCTGAAAATGAATACGAGAATGACCCCCGGAATAATGAGCAGATGCAGGGGCAGCTCGCGCCATGTTTTTTGACTGCATATCATTGGTGTTCCTCC
>QKAI01000536.1 GCA_003246505.1 Spirochaetaceae bacterium
GGAGCATGAAATTGTCTTTCCGGTGATAGCTGATAGTGTAGGAATAGCCGATGTCCTGCCGGATGTCCGCGGTTTTTCCCCAGGCCTTCAGGGCATAGCACTCCTCCCCGTCCATCTCCCCCTCGGGGAGAATCTCGAAGTCAAGATCCTTCACGTCGTTGCTGATAAGATCCCGGTAGGTAAAGTCGGTGCCCATGAAATACCCTCCCCCGGAGCTTTCCAGGGCTATCCGCTTTATGCGCCGGACCGCGGGAAGATAGATCCACATGTTGTTGTCCCGACCGTCCGTAAAGGAGTGGAGCAGCAGCCCCGTGCCCCTCACCGTGGCGGGGAAATCGAAGAGGAAGAGGCGGTTGTTCTGGAATTCGTCTATCATCTTCTGAAAGACCCGCGCCTTGATCTCCCTTTCGTCTCCGTCCTTGGAGATGAGGGTGACGTGGAATTCCCCCTGGATGGAGGGCACGGTCAGGGTTACGGCGAATTTGTCCAGAAGCTCTTCCACGCTTATGGCGTTCAGGGGCAGAATCACTATAAGGGACAGCAGAAGGGGATTAATTTTTTTCACGTAAAGATCTCTCCTTTTTTAATCTTATGGGCAATATGATGAGGGGTATGAGATAGAGACTGAAGAAGAAGGACAGGATAAGGGATATCATGAGCAGGAACCCCAGGTTTCTCGCTCCCCGGAAGGAGGAGAAGAAGAGTACCGAAAAGGAGAGCAGGGAGGTGAGAAAACTGAGAAAAATAGGTATCCCGCTGTATCCCATGATGGAGGAGAAGCCCTTTTCCAGGGATTCCACCTCACCCATATTGTCCAGAGCCACCAGGGTATGGATGCTGTAATCGATCACCAGTCCCGTAATGATGGCGACGAATATGATGGAGAAGGTATCGATGCTCAGGCCGGCGGTACCGATGATTCCGAAGGATATGATCATGCTGATGGCTCCGGGCACGAGGCTGATCAGGGCCAGGGAGAGCTTCCTGTAGAAGATGAGCACCGTGACGAATATAAGCAGGCTGCCGCAGAAGAAGGAGAGGACCCAGTTTTTTCTCAGATTGGTCTGCTCCTCCTCCAGTTGCTTGACCATGCCGTTCACCGTAAGGGACCATCCCTCGGGCAGGGTGGCGGCGATTGAGTCCATATTGCCAAAGAATTCGTTCAGATCCTTTGAGGATTTGTAGTAGATCATACCCTTGATGGAAAAATACCGGTAGGAGTTGTCCAACAGGGATTCGTATTCCAGGGGATCCACGCTGGATGAGTAGTAGAGAAGATACTGCTCGATGAGGGCGTCATAGAAATCGTCGAAATTGTTGGTGGTCAGAAAGGACTCCTCGTCCCCCATGAAGTAGTAGTTCATGCGCTTGAGCACCGTCAGCAGGGAGAAGGCGTATCCCACATTCCCCCGGGCCATCTCCCTGTGAATCCGGTCCATGGTGAGGATGGTGTCCTTCTTGAGGATGCCGTTCCCCTCCCCCGTATCCACCTCAATGAAGAAGGGCATGGTGCCGTAGAATTCCCTGTTGATGCGTATGTCCGCTTTCTTGATCGTGGTTGAGGGGGGCAGCTGTTCGATGGGATAGGGCTCTATGGTCAGGTGGAAGAGCTGAATGCCCCCCCAGATGAGTGCCAGGAAAATGGCCGAGAAAATGATAAGCCGGTGCTTGGCCAGAAAACCGAAGAACCTTATCTGGGCGCCCTGGAACCGGGGAAAGAGTTTTCGTTCGTAAATGGGATACCCGTCGTTATCCAGCCAGAAGAAGACGCCGAACCAGGTGACCACCACGGCGGTGCTGATGATCAGGGCGAGCTGCAGATGGCCCGAGCCGTTGATGAGGCTGAGGGAGAGAAACCCGGTGAGGGTGGAGAGCGCGGTCAGGGAGAGGGGGAAGAAAAGCACCCTCTTTACTCCCGGATACCCCTCATATCGGGGAGTGAAGAAATGGTGATAGAAGAAGTGGATCATGTAGTCGCTCAGGAGCCCCAGGCTGAAAACCGGTATGAGCAGAATCAGGGGGGAGTCGGAAATCCCCAGGAAATGGACGAACCCGTAGGAGAATGCCACGGCGATGAGAATCAGCATCAGGGAGACCAGCAGCGAGCGCAGATTCCTGAAGAAGGAAAAAACCGCCAGCACCATGACGAGGAGTACGGGAAAGAAAAGGGCGATGTCTCCGGTAAGGAGGGATTCGGTCTCCGCTATGATGGGGGCGCGGCCGGTGTATTCAAAGGGCAGAGTCCCCTTCCATTTCTTCTGTATCTCCCTCAGGGCCAGATGGATCTGGCGGGAGGGGGTTTTGTTGCCGAAGTAGAGATAAAAAAGGAGGGTATCCTGATTCTTGCTGATGAAGGGGGAAAGCTCGGGGAAATCCCCCAGTTCGGCGGCGAGCTGCTCAAGGTAAGCCGTAGTGACCTGCCCCGGATCGGCGGGTACGGCCCTCCGGACGATAATGTCGTCGTTTTCCGAAATCACCCGGGAAGCATTGAGGATCGATTCCACCCGGGAGAGCCCCTCCAGGGAGGAGAAATCCCTCTGGAGATCTTCCAGGATTCCTATATGATCGGGGTTGGTGAAGGATAGTCCCCGGTCCCGCAGATCCACCACGGCGATGACCACATTCCGTTGGGGAACAAGAAGCTCTCCCTCCTTTTCCGTATAGGCATCCGCCGTTTCACCGTTATCCCGGTTACCGAAGGGGGACCACAGAAAGAAAAGCAGGCTCAGAGCAAGAGTCACAAGGAGGAATAATTGTCGCTTCATAGGAACAAGTATACCAACTTTCCCATAAAAAACTATTGGGGCAATCCCATTTTGACCTTTTTTTCCGCCCCATCCAGAATCTCAACGTTTTTTTCCGGCTTCTTATCCATCACAATGTTTTCCCGCGGAACCCCCGATCCCAGGAGGAAGAGGCACAAATCGGCCAGGAACTCATCGCTGCCCACCAGATAGAAAAGGCTGTTCCCGTATTCCAGGGTCCCCAGGCGGGAGTTCAGCGCCTTCCGGTCCTTCTCCCAGAAATTCCCGTACCCTTCGCAGACAAGTCGGTCCAGCTCCTCCCGGAGAATGAAATGTTCCCTCCGGTCCACATTGATGTTTGTCAGGGAAGGGATGCCGCTCCGGTCCGCTAGATAGGTCATAATGATGGTTCTGAAGGCGGTGATGCCCACCCCCATGGATACGAGAACAACCCTTTTCCCCTCCCGCCGCAGGGGCATGCGGGAGGAGGGTTTGAAAATGACAAGCCTGTCTCCCACTTTCAGATTTTCCAGGGCCCGTTTGAAGGGAGAGCCGCTTCCGGGCACCCGGGTGGTTAAGGCGATGACCCCCTCCCCTGGCAGAGTCATTAGGGAAAGGTGGCGCAGACGGGATTTATCGGGGACCTCCCCCTCGTCAAAACCGGGAAGGGCCACATGGAGATTCGTCCCCTCGGTCCACTCCATATCCCGGGGTTTTTCCAGATAGAAGGTCCTGGCGCTATCGTCCGGCTTAACAATATTGGTAATTTTTACGGTATATTTCTTATCCATGGGTTGTCCTTTACTCTCAACAGGATAATACCTATATACTACTTCCAGTGTAGCATATCAAGGAAAACTATGAAAATAATCCTTTATGAACCTTTCCGGCGATGAAACAGCCCCTTATCACTGGCCATCGAAACCGGAAGCCGGGTCCTCAGGCGCATAAACGGGGAAAAACGGCCCTCCCATTTCCCATGGAAAACGAAATAAAGTATCCCGGAGAGATCCTGGAAACGAAGAACCTGCTTCCCCGGG
>QKAI01000416.1 GCA_003246505.1 Spirochaetaceae bacterium
GGGGGGGCTCAAGGGGGTCATGTACACCGACGCCCTGCAGGGGACCCTGATCTTCCTGGGGATGATCTTTCTCCTGGGATTCGTCCTGAACCGGGTGGGCGGCTTCTTCCCCGGGGTCAAAACCCTGGCCGGACTCGGCCACGCCATCCCCGACTCCATGGTGAAGGGGGGCGTCACCAGCTGGACCGGGGCCCCCGCCGCCGGCTCCCCCATCTGGTGGACCCTCTTCTCCTCCCTGGTCCTGAGCGTGGGAGTGGGCACCCTGGCCCAGCCCCAGCTCATTGTCCGCTTCATGACAGTCAAGAGCGGAAAGGAGATGAACCGGGCCGTCCTCATCGGGGGGATTTTCATCTTCTTCACCGTGGGGGCGGGCTATCTGGCGGCGCCCCTCATGAACGTCCACTTCTTCCGGGAGCAGGGGGTCATAGCCGTGGCCGCCGCCGGGGGGAACGTGGATTCGGTCCTGCCCACCTACATCGGCACCTTCCTCCCCGACTGGTTCGGCTATCTCTTCATGCTGGCCATCCTCTCCGCGGGGATGAGCACCCTCAGCTCCCAGTTCCACACCATCGGGACCGCGGTGGGCCGGGATTTCTTCGAGCAGTACCTCATGAAAGGGAGGATCAGGACGGGGGCCCAGAGCGGCGTGGCGGTGACCCGCGTGGGCATCCTCATCGCCCTGGTGGCATCGGCCTGGTTCGCCTTCAACATGGGGGCCGGGGTCATCGCCCGGGCCACGGCCATCTTCTTCGGCCTCATGGCCTCCTGCTTTCTCGCCCCCTACGCCCTCTCCCTCTACTGGAAGGGGCTGACCGCCAGGGGAGCCGTCGCGGGAGCCCTCACGGGCTTCGGGATAGCCCTCTTCTGCTACCTCTTCCTCCACGGCAAGGAGGCCTCCGTCTTCGGGGTCTGCCAGGCCCTCTTCGGAAAGCCGGTCCTCTTTCCCGCCCTGACCGACGTGGACCAGCTCGTGTTCTCCGGCCCCCTCGCCCTGGCGGTGACCCTCATCGTGAGCCGGCTGACGAAGGTGGAAAACCCGGATCAGGTGGAGCGCTGCTTCGCCAGCCTGGAGAGGAGCTGAGATGACCCTGGACCTGCTCTCCCACCTTTCCCTTCTCTTCTACTCGGTGGCCTTCGCCATGTGCTTCGCCGCCCTGACCCTCTGCGTCGCCTGCTGGATGAAGGAGAAGGAGGTTTGGCAGTTCAAGACCATGCTCTTCATCGTCTACTTCACCTTCCTCTTCTTCCTGGAGGCGGTGTTCTTCTACGTGACCCACATCATGAACCTCCCCGAGGACCGGTGGTACATCTCCCTCTTCCTCATCTTCCGGGATCTGGGCTACGCCCTGCTCCTCTACTACCTGGGGGCGACCCTGAACTACATCCGCCGCATCCGGTGGAGGCCCTTCCAGCTCTTCCTGGTCATTTTGGCGGGGATCATCTACTTCGCCGGCTCCCTGATCAACCGTCTGGCCCAAGCCCCGGCCTTCGTCTCACCCGCCCTCTCCCTCCTCCTCTTCGGGGTCCAGGCCTATCTTCTGGCCAGCAGCGCCCGGGGTATAAACACGGTCTCCGAAGTCCGCCTGCGCATCTCCCTGGTCATCGTGCTTCTGGTCCCCCTGATCTTCCTGCCCCTGATCATGATCTTCCGCTCCCTTCTGCCGGACAGGCAGGCCCTGAACTTCATCCTCATGAGCCAGTTCTACTTCTGGATCGCCCTGGGGGCGGTCATCTACTTCCTCCAGCCTCTGGCCATCTTCCGTTCCGGGGGGGAGCTGGATCTTTCCAGCGCCAACAGGGAGAAGTACGGCCTGACCGAACGGGAGGCGGAGATCATCCGGGGCATAGACCGGGGGCTTTCCTATAAGGAGATCGCCGGGGAGCTCCGGATCTCCCCCAACACGGTGAGCAACCACATCACCCGCATCTACCGCAAGACGGGGATCCGCTCCAAGGTGGAGCTTCTGAAAAAGCTGCAGTAATCCCTTTTGTTTCACTAGCTTTTTTGTTATTTTATTACCATGAGAAGGGTCACATCCCTTCCGGAGGGAAAAATGTCAATTGATAAAAAGATGGAAACCGCCATAAACGGGCAGATTAATGCGGAAATGCATTCGGCCTATCTCTATCTGAGCATGGCCTCCTGGTTCGAGGCGAGGAGCCTGAACGGCTTCGCCCACTGGATGAGAACCCAGTACATGGAAGAGACCATGCACGCCATGAAATTCTATAACTTCCTGTGCGAAAGGGGCGGCCGGGTGCTGCTTAAGCCGATCGGGGAAGTCCCCACCGAGTGGAAGGACCAGATCGAAGTGTTCGAAGAGGTCGTCAAACACGAAGCCCTTGTGACGGGCCTTATTAACAAACTCGTCCGTCTGGCCCGGGAACTGGACGACTACGCCACGGACAGCTTCCTCAACTGGTACGTGGATGAGCAGGTGGAGGAAGAGGACACGGCCGGAGCCATCGTGGCGAAGCTCAAGCTCATTGCCAACGACGGCATGGGCATCCTCCAGATGGATGGGGAGCTGGGAGCCCGGGCCGTGAGCGCCCTGGTCTCCCCCACCATAATGAACGAGCCGGGCAAGGCCTGATGAAGCTCTTCTTCATGCGCCACGGGGAGAGCGAGGCCAACGCCCTGGACATACTGGCCAGCCGGCGGGACTTCGCCCTCACCGAACGGGGCAGGGCCGATGCGCAGGAGATAGCCCGGGAGTTTTACGACACCCTGGGACCGCTTACGGCGGTTATCTCCTCCCCCCTGCGCCGGGCCCGGGAGACGGCGGAGCCCTTCTGCCGCCTCTGCGGGGTGGAACCGGAGATCCGGGACGCGGTGACGGAGCAGGAACTGGGGGATTACGCCGGCATGACCTATGCCGAGATAGAGAAGGCCCCGGGCTACGAGACGGACCGGACGAAGCGGTGGGAGTGGGTACCCCGGGGGGGAGGCGAGTCCTACGCCATGATCGCCGAACGGATCAGGCCCTTCTTCGGGGAGATGGAGGAGCGGGACCGCCGGGACGGAAAGGCCTCCCTTCTGGTGGTGACCCATGCGGTGACCCTGAGGCTGATCCGGGCCTTTCTGGAGAAAACCCTTCCCGCCTATCCCCGGGAGATAGCCCATAACGGGGAGATCTGGGAAGTGGATTACCATAGAGCCGACCAGGTCTATGCTCTGAACATCCATCTTCTGGGGCAGGCCGCCCGGCGGAATTCAAAGGCATAGGGGAGGAGAGATGGCCGCAGGACCGAGCCGGGCGAAACCGGACTTTTATACGCAAAAAGCCAAAAAAGAGGGGTATCCCGCCCGTTCCGTGTACAAGCTGGAGGAGATGGACCAGAAATTCCAACTCATCCGACCGGGCATGAGGATTCTGGATGTGGGCGCCTCCCCGGGCAGCTGGTCCCTCTATGCCATTCGAAAGCTCAAGGACACGGGCCTGTTGGCGGGAGTGGATCTCAAACCCCTGAACCTGAACAGGAAATTTCCCAATTTCGCCTTCTACCAGGGGGATATTTTTACCGAAGAGGCGGGGGCGTTCCTGAGGGAAAGGGGACCCTACGACCTTCTGATGAGCGACGCCGCCCCCAATACCAGCGGCAACCGCCTGGTGGACACGCGCAAATCCTTCGATCTGGTGGAGCTGGTCATCAATCTGGCCCGGGAACAGGTCGGGCGGGGGGGCTCCATGGTGGTCAAGGTATTCCAGGGTGGCGACGAGGACGAACTCTTCGAACGGATGGGGCAGCTTTTTGAGCGGGTCAAGCGGTTCAAGCCCAAGG
>QKAI01000419.1 GCA_003246505.1 Spirochaetaceae bacterium
ATGACATTCGCCGTATAACCGGACATGAAAAGGCATTTGATGTCCGGCTCCAGACGGGAAACCTCCTCGGCCAGGGCCCCTCCGGACATCCCGGGCATTATCACGTCGGTCAGAAGCAGATGTATCTTCCCGTGGGGTTCCCCGAGCAGGCGCAAAGCCTCCTCCGGACCGGAAGCGGTAATCACCCCATAGCCCCTGTTCCCGAGCATGCTGGTGACCAGACTCCGTATTTCCGGGCTGTCCTCAACCAGGAGAATCGTCTCCCGCCCCTGTTCCCCTTCCCTTTGGCCGGGAACCTTATCCTTAGTCGCCGGGGGAGGATCCCCCCGATGGGCAGGCAGGTAGACCTTGATAACCGTTCCCATCCCCGGTTCGCTGTACACATTAATGAATCCGCCGTTCTGCCTTACCACGCCGTACACCATGGCCAGTCCCAGACCCGTCCCCTGTCCCACGTCCTTGGTGGTATAGAAGGGTTCGAAAATATGGGAAAGAGCCTCCCCCTCCATGCCGCAGCCGTTGTCGCTCACCGCCAGCATGACGTAATCCCCGGGGAGATACCCCATATGGTCCCGGCAGTAGGCATCGTCAAAAAGGGCGGAATCCGATTCGATGGTAATACGGCCTCCCCCCCCTATGGCATCCCTGGCGTTCACGCACAGGTTGACCAGAACCTGATTGATCTGGCTGGGGGCTATCTTGACAGAACCGAGCCCTTCCCCGGGTAGCCAGACCAGCTCTATGTCCTCTCCGATGATCTTGCGGATCATGTTCAGGAGCTCTCCCACGGTCCGGTTCAGATCGATAAGCTCGGGGACGACCGTCTCCTTCCGGGCATAGGCCAGAAGCTGGCGGGTCAGATCGGCGGAATGTTCCGCCGCATGCTCTATGGCGGCCAGGTTCTCCGCCAGAGATTCGGTATCCCCAGAACCGATCTTCTCCATGGCCAGCTCCGCATGGCCCAGAATCACCCCCAGCATGTTATTGAAATCGTGGGCCACACCGCCGGCCAGGCGGCCGACTGACTCCATTTTCTGTGTCTGGACCAACTGCTCCCGGATCTTCTCCCTCTCCAGCTGGGCCTGCTTACGCTCGGTAATATCCAGATGGGTACCGAACATCCACTCCGGTTTGCCCCCGTCGGTCCAGGTGATCACCTTGCCCCTGTCGAGCACCCATACCCAGCGGCCGTCCCGGTGCTTCATGCGGCATTCCAGGTCGTAATACTCCCTTTCCCGGTTAAAGCAGGACTGGAGCTGACGATCCGACTCGGCCAGATCATCGGGATGGCAGTGATCGATCCAGGTATTTACGGAAACGGGAGTCAGATCCCCCAGGGCATAACCGATGATATCGGCCCACCGCTCGTTCAGGATCAGTTCCCCGGTCTGCACGTTCCACTCCCAGGTTCCCACGTTCATTCCCTGGATAATGTAATTCAGCCTCTCCTTCTGACGGGCCAGGGCTTTCTCCGCCTCCCGGCGCACCCGGATCTCCCTCTCCCCGCTCATTTTCGCATAGCTGACATCGGAAACGTAGGTGGCGAATTTGACCATGAAGGACATGAGATAGCCGATCTGCTCCCGGCTGTACCGGGGGATGGTCCGGAAGGCCTCCATATAGGCAGTTCCGTCAAAGCCGTACCTTTCGGCCTGGTTCAGAAAGAAATCCTCATCCACCGCATCATCGTCGTAAAAGAACTGGCCCGTGTAGATATTGCCCATATGCCTGTCCCCGATATAGAGGGGGGTTACCACATCGACCAGACCGTTCTTGCATCGATAATCGACATACTCCCCTTTCCTTATATTTTTGACGAGAAAGAGATCGCTCTCCCGGCAGTTCTCCGCCGTCCGGGGATTCACCCTATGGAAGAGGGAGCAGAGGTCCTGCCAACCGGTCTTCTCTATGATTTTGCCGTTCATGTCCAGTATGGCGGTCACCATGCCGGTCAGATGATAGAAATCATCCATAACGGCCTGGATCTCATTGGTATTGATGATCTCTTCCAGCAGGTGAGAATCCTGGTCAATTTCTGAATCTTTACTCTCCGGAAACATGTAGGAACCGCTCCCTTAATTCCTTATTGCCAATTCTAGTTTATTTATCAGTTGATTTCCAATGATTATTAAATATGCCGGTTTCGGAAATTTCCGGGGAATGCTGTTGCCCCCCCCGGACCCATGGTAGAATAGGGGCCAAAGGAGAAGCGACATGTCATTCAAGATTTCTATCATCGGTGCAGGAAGCATAGGGTTTACCCGCAAGCTGGTGGCCGATACCCTGACCGTTCCCGAATTCGGGGATATCACCATCTCCCTCATGGACCTGAACCGGGACAATCTGGACATGATCCACGCCCTGGTCGAGCGGGATATCAGGGCGAACGGTCTGGACGGGGTGAAACTGCTCAAGACGACGGACAGGAAGGAGTCCCTCAGGGGGGCCCGCTACGTTCTGAACGTGGTCCGCATAGGAGGGTTGGAGGCCTATGCCAGTGATGTGGAAATTCCCCTTAAATACGGTATTGACCAGTGCGTGGGGGACACCCTCTGCGCGGGGGGCATCATGTACGGCCAGCGGGGCATCCCCTTCATGCTGGACCTGTGCCGGGATATCAGGGAGGTGGCCGACGGGGAGGTTCTGCTCCTTAACTACGCCAACCCTAACGCCATGATGACCTGGGCGGCCAACGTCTACGGGGGAGTGGAAACCCTGGGCCTGTGCCACGGGGTGCAGCACGGGCACGAACAGCTGGCCGAGGCCCTGGGCGTGCCGAAGGAGGAACTGGATTACTCCTGCGTGGGAATCAACCATCAGACCTGGTACATGAATCTGAACCACAAAGGGCACGAATACACCGCCGGGGAACTGATAGGGGCCCTGGAGGCCCATCCCCGCTTCTCCCGGGAGGAGAAGGTGAGAATCGACATTCTCAAGCGCTTCGGCTACTACTCCACCGAATCCAACGGCCATCTTTCCGAGTATCTGCCCTGGTACCGGAAGAGGCAGGAGGACATTCCCGGCTGGATCAGCTTCAGCGACTGGATCCACGGGGAGACCGGGGGGTATCTGCGCATCTGCCGGGAGCACCGGAACAAGTTCGAAACCTCCTTTCCCCAGTGGATGGAGGAGGAGCCCGGGAAGTTCACCGAGGAGGAGCGGTCCAACGAACACGGCAGCCGTATCATCGAAGCCCGGGAGACGGGGCGCCTCTACCGGGGCCACTTTAACGTGGTGAACCGGGGCGCCGTCACCAACCTCTCCCCCGACGCCATTGTGGAGGTCCCCGCCTTTGTGGACCGGCTGGGCGTCCATGTTCCCCAGTTCGGCCCCCTGCCCGACGGTCCCGCGGCCATCTGCGGGCAGAGCATATCCGTGCAGAGGCTCTCGGTCAAGGCCGCCGTGGCCGGGGACGACTTCCTCCTGAGACAGGCCATGCTCATGGATCCCCTCACCGCGGCGGTTTGCACACCCCCGGAGATAGACCAGCTGGTGGACGAGATGCTAGTGGCCGGCGAACCCTGGCTCCCCCAGTACGGGGAAGCGATAGACCGGGCCCGGAGGAGCCTGGAAGGGGGGTTCAAGGTGCCCCACAGGCCGGTGAAAGGGTGTTTCAAGCCCGGGGAGTAGGAACACCTAGAGGATGTGGCACTTCTCCTTGAGGAGGGTCGCCATCTCCCAGGCGAAATCCTTAATGGCATAGATGTCCCTCTCCCCTTCCCCCTGGCGTCGGAACGCCTCGATCCGGGCGGAGGGGGGATTCCACATGGGAACCATCTC
>QKAI01000071.1 GCA_003246505.1 Spirochaetaceae bacterium
AAATAGTGGAGGGAGAGATCGGCTATGACCAGGCGGAACTCCCCCGGTAGGAAAGGAAGCCCCTCCCGCATGTCTAAGCATACCGTCCGCGCCCGGCTGTCCCGGATCCGAAGGGATTCCAGGGCCGCCGGGGAGATATCGCAGGAGAGGACCGGATATCCTTTTTCCAGCAGATAGAGGGTATCGGCGCCCCGGCCGCAGCCCAGATCGAGAATCGGCTTTTCCGATGACCCGTCCAGAAGTTCCCCGTACCGGGCCAGCCACTCGCCGTCCCCGGCCGGGGGACTCCCAAGGGAGGCGTAGAGATCGTTCCAGTAGGTTTGCGAATCTTCCCGTTCCATGAATCCCCCCCGAAAAAAACCACGGGAAAATTCCGTGGTCCCATATGATTCACTTTTCGAATAGTTCAACATTTCCTGGAGAACGTTTCGACTTGCCCTCTTCAGGATTGATTATCTCAATAGCCTCTTTCAGGGTTATCCCTTCGAAGCTCTCCCGATTGCTCAGATTCTTCAGATTCACCTTCCCGGCGGCCTTCTCCTCGGGACCGCAAATGATCCCGAAGGGGATTTCCTTCTGTTCGGCGAACTTGAACTGCTGGTTCAGTTTTTTATCCACGGGAAAGACTTCGCAGCTGATGCCCCTCTCCCGGAATTGTCCCGCCAGGGTGTGGTAGTGTCCCATGAGGGAACCCTCCATCTGGAAGATCAGCACCTTCGTGTAGCTCTTCTTCCGGGAGGACTGGCCCAGCTCGTCCAGGGCGGCCAGAAGCCTGTCCAGACCGACGGAGGCGCCCACCCCGGGGAGTTCCTCCTTCGTATAGAGCCCGGCCAGGTTGTTGTATCGTCCGCCGGAGCAGACCGAACCGATGGAGGGCAATTCGTCAAGGAAGGTCTCGTACACCAGGCCCGTGTAGTAGTCCAGCCCCCGGGTGATGGAGGGATTCAGGACAAAACTCTTCTCCAGCCCCATATCCCCTATGGCCTTCCAGATCTCCACGAGCCGTTCCGTATCCTCCCCCAGCCCTCCGGCCAGTTCGGTCATGTTGGCCAGGGTGTCCTTGAAGGAGTCCTTCATTTCAATAAAATCCACGATCCTTTCGGCGCGGGTCCCGTCGGCGATCTCCGCTAGCTGGGAGACCACCTCATCCCGGCCGATCTTGGAGATCTTGTCCACGATCCGCAGGATTTCCACGGATTTATCCAAAAGGCCCTGATTGTCCAGGAAGCGGTTGAAGATCCCCCGGTGGGAGAAGTGGACCGTGCAGTCCTTCACTCCCAGTTTCTGCATGGAGGAGCGCATCATCAGTAGTATCTCGAAATCGCTGGAGGCGGAATCCACGCCCACAATATCGAAATCGCACTGGATGAACTCCCGGTAGCGCCCCTTCTGGGTATTCTCCCCCCGCCAGACCTTGTTAATATGGTAACGCTTAAAGGGGAGATAGAGTTCGTGGCGATGGGCCGCCATATACCGGGCGAAGGGCACGGTCAGGTCAAAGCGCATGGATACGTCCCGGTTTCCGTTGTCCAGAAAGTGGTAGACCTGCTTGTCCGTCTCGCCGCCCCCCTTACCCAGGAGGACATCGGTATACTCCAGAACGGGGGTGTCGATGGGGACGAAACCGAAGCTCCTATAGGTCTCCTCCAGCTTTTCCATCAGCCCACGCCGTTCGATCTCCTGCTCCGGAAGAAAGTCCCGGAACCCCTTTAAAACTTTTGGTTCAATCAACTTTGCCATGGCCCTAATATAGCAAATCTACTCCTCATGAACAAGGAGGCTGACGTAGTCCACCACCCGGTCCTGCTCCTGCCCCTCGAAATAGTCCGACTCCCCCGAATGGCCCCGGCGCAGGAGGGTGACCGCCGGCCGGGAGGTGACCCGCTTCGCATACTCCAGAAGCACCATGATGGGGCCGGAGCCGCAGATGGAAAGGCGTTTTTCCCCCACCCGCCGGTAAAAACCCCGGGTATCCAGATTCAGGATGGCCTCCAGGGCGTAGTCGTCCAGGGTTTTCCCCAGGGAGGGGGATTCGTAGTGGGTGAAGTCGGAGGAAGCGATGATCAGGGGTTCCGAACCGCTCACTGCCCGGCGGCGTGAAAGCAGTTCCGCCAGGAAGGCCGCCGCCCCGTAGGAGCTGTCCCCCATGCACAGGGGGAGAAGGGAAAAACGGGAGAGGAAGTACTGGAGCAGGGGCAGAATCACCTCACCGGCATGTTCCCTTTTGTGGGCCTGGGACTCCCGGTAGAGGGGATGGTCACTCCCCTCGCTCTCCCGGATAAGATAGTCGGCCAGATCCTCGTCAATGTCTGTGCCGCCTAAGGGGGTCATCCACCGGGTATTCAGGTCTATGGAGAGGGGCCGCCCCCGTCCCGTATGGTTGGGATTCAGTACCACCGCCGTAGCCCACTTTTCTCCGGAGAGGGAGAGAATCTTGAAAAGGTGAACCGCTTCCCGGAGGCAGAAAACATACCCCGCATGGGGACTCACCCCGCCGAAGATCCTTTTCCGGGCCAGGGAGAGATCAATCCGGTCCTTCTCCCGTTCCAAGGCCCCATCGATCTCCTTTTTTATCTCCCTTCCCTCGGAGGGATAAAACTGACCCGCCACGGCGGGAAAACGGATACTCACCGGAGGACCTCACCTAGAAGAGGATATCGCAAGTAGCGCCGCAGCGGGGGCAGACCGGATCACCCAACCGCACCAGGGAACGATATCCCGCCCTCTCTATCAGCACTTCCCCGCAGCTCGGGCAGAGGGTGTCCCTCCCTTCGGCCACATCCGCATTGCCGATATAAACATAGTCCAGGTAGGTCCGGGCGATCTCATGGAGCCTCAGGAGGGTCTCCACCGGTGTGGCGGGCCTCTCCATACGGTTCTGGGGAAAGTAACGGTTAATATGCAGGGGCACCCTTGGTCCCAGGGTCTGGGCGTACCAGCCCATGATCTCCTCGAAGGGTTCCCTCTCGTCGTTCATGCCCGGAATGACCAGGTACTCCACCTCAAGATGCCTGCCGGAGCGGACGATCCGTTCCAGGGTCTCCTTGACCGGGGTAAGCTTTGCCTGGGAGACGAGGCGGTAGAACTCGCCGGAATAGCCCTTGAGGTCAACGCTGAAGGCGTGGATGTGGGGGAAAAGCTCTTCCAGGGGTTCCGCTTCGATGTACCCGTTGGTCACCATCACATTCGCATACCCCTTCCCGCTGACCAGCTCGGCGCACTCCTTTACATACTCGAACCAGACGACCGGTTCATTGTAGGTGTAGGCCACTCCCGCCAGGGTGCGGTCCAGCTTCTCCAGGATCATGGCGGGGGTGATAATCCCGTTCCCATCGGCGAAGGTGAAATTTTTTCTGTCCTGGGCGATATAGTGGTTCTGGCAGTGCAGGCAGGTCAGATTGCAACCGTAGCTTCCCAGGGAGAGAATCTCCTTTCCCGGCTTGAAGTGGTAGAGGGGCTTCTTCTCCATGGGATCGATATGGACGGCGGAGAGGCTGCCGTAATTCAGTGAGACCCCCGTCCCTCCCCTGTTAGCCCTGACGCCGCAGAAACCGGTCTCCCCCTCCTTCAGTACGCAATGGCGGGGGCAGAGGCGGCAAACCAGAGCCTCCCCTCTTTTTTCGAAAAACCGGCCCTCCCTCATATCAATGGTACCTCTGAACCCGGAACCGCTGGATGGTAATCTCCTCATCCGGGCGGATACCCGCCTTCATGCGGGTGATCTCCAGCTGCCGCTCCACCGTGTCCACCCCGTCCAGATCGGGGAGGAGCACCCCC
>QKAI01000440.1 GCA_003246505.1 Spirochaetaceae bacterium
TTTCTGACCAGTTCCAGATTCTTCCTGGTCGCCTCGTCAAGGGCCAGGTAATCCGACTCCCGGTAAATATGGATGTCCGTTATATGGGGAAGAAGGCTTTTCGCCGTTTCTTCGATATATTCCAGAATGACGCCGGGAGAGAGGGTCAGCCCGCTCCCCTGTTCTATGCCGAAGGCTTTTAGGCTGTTCAGGTGAAACTGCTTCATAAGAAGCTTTTCTCCTGACTGGACGTCAAAGGACCAGTCGGGCATTTTGTTCAGGAAGAAGGAACCCTCTCTCAGAAAGCGGTACTCCTCCGTTTCCAGAAGAGACTCCTGGAGAATCAACTCCCCCGGAGAGAGGCGGAAGAGCTCGCTTCTCAGAAAATCCGCCCCCCCCTCGAGGGCGGCGAGGGCGGTATGGAAGTCGCCGGTGGAAAGATCGATATAGGAGAAATTGATTTCATCCTTCACGTATCCCACGGCGGCCAGGTAATTATTGGAACCCTTGTCGAGAAAATTCTCATCCACCACCGTTCCGGGGGTGATGATTTCCACCACTTCCCTTTTGGCTATGCCCTTTCCCTTGGGTGGCATTTCGGTCTGCTCGCAGATCGCTATCTTCCGCCCCAGTTTGAGGAGCCGCCCTATATAGTTCTGGGAGGCATGGTAGGGGATCCCGCACATGAGAATGCCCTGACGTTTCGTCAGGGTCAGATTCAGCAGTTTGCTCACTTCCCGGGCATCCTCCCGGAACATTTCGTAAAAATCTCCCATCCTGAAAAAAAGAACAGCATCCTTATGCTGTTCTTTTATCGAGAGATATTGCCGCATCATGGGAGTGTTATCTGACACGTCCCCTCCCCTAGCGGTTCAGTAGGGACAGCCTGTTCAGCACCGCGTCGGTGATATCAACGTCCGGAGACCACCAGACGAGGTCGGGATCGCTTTTCTTCATGACAAAGGAGTAACCCTGACTCTGGGCGACGAAGGAGATGGCATCATAGATTTCCGTCGTCATGGAAAGGCTTGAGGCGTATTTTTCCTTCATATTGTTCAGCTGTGTTTTCTTGATGCGCAGATAATCCTGCTGGTACTTTTTCTTCTGATCGATCATCTCGTCATAGGAGAGTACCGCACTGCTGTCTCCCGCTTTCTGAGCATCGATCTTCTTTTCTTCCAGGGCGGTGATATCATCGGCGATGGAAGCTAGCTCATCGATGATCTCATTCTCGAAATCATTGACTTCCTTGATTTTCCGGGAATCCTGATAGTATACGGAGAGGAGCCGGGAATAGTCGACAACGGCCATTCTCGTAATCTGCTGGGAAAAGAGAAGCCCCCCCAGGGAAAGCAGTACAACGGATATTAATAATTTCTTCACTTCATATACTCCTGAATGTCCTAATATATATCCAATTCAAAGGCGATGACAAGATCAAGCCCCGAATCGGGAAAGGCGTTGGAAGAGGCTTCGGGGTTCCAGTCCACCTTACCCGACTCATCGAAGGTAAACTTTTTCACGAGATACAGGCCGATGGGAAAGGAAGGGTTGGCGAAACGGACACCCGTCCCGAGGGAACAACGGAAATCGGCGGGCCGCATCTCCGAGAGCGCCAGGTCGCTGTTCCACATTCCCACAACGTCAAGAAAAACATCTGTGGAGAGGATCTGGGGAATTACGGGGAATTTCAGAGACAGGGTCGTGTCCCAAAGGGCTTTCCCACCGGTCTCCACATCCCATCCCCGGGCAATGAACATGCCGTCTATGTAGAAGCCTTCGTCGCTAAGATCAAGAATGTAATTATCCACCCAGGGTTTTTCGAAAAGGAAGGAGAAGGCACTGTCCAGGCTCAGTACGCATTTGAAATTCCGATCATCCGATACGGGAATGTCAAGGAGGGTGGCATAAAGCCCCAGCTTGGAGATGGTTTTGAAATATTGTTTCGTGGACAGGTTGGTGATACCTGCCATGGTCAGGGACTGGCTGAAAATATAGCCACTGTTAGGATCGTAGGTGATATCCCGGTTATCAATAATACCCTTCACGGACAGGGTGTCGTAATAGAGCCAGGTATGGAGGTTATCCGATATGGACGTGCTGTAGGGAGTGTATTCGTTCTCATTGTAGTTCACATATTCGATACCGCTTCTGATGCTGGTGGAGGCGGTCAGGTTTCCAAAACTCTTGGGCCATGTGTAGCCCGTGCTGAATCCGGCGGATACATAGTGGGATTCGTAGAGCATCTTATCTGCTGTATTCACCTTGGCAGATGCGGCCTCATATTCTTCATAGGTATCGTAGGGATCGGGTATGCCGTTGCCGTCCATATCCTGTTCCGCGGTTTTTTCCGAGTTGTGGGTATAGGTCAGGTCAAATCCGCCGGACCATCGCACTCCGAACATCCAGGGCTCGTTGTACTTCAGGGAGAGGGACTGGGTGCTGAAGGAGAACTGGCTCGAAATGCCCACGCTTTTACCCGTTCCCATGATATTGGAATCGCTCCACTGGAGCTGGCCCGATATGGGGAAGTCGGGCCCCCCGGAGAAGGTCATGCCGAAGAGGATGTTCGCCGTCTGACCCTCCTCCACATCAATGACCAGATCCATGAGGAGATCGGTTGAACCCTGGTAGGTCTGGGGTTCCACGGATGAGAAGTATTGGGTGCTCATGAGGTTCTGCCACCCCTTGATCAGCTTGGTCCGGTTGAACACGTCTCCCACTTCCAGGGGGATTTCCCGGAGTATGACGTAGTCCCTGGTCCGGTCGTTTCCCTTGACCGTGATATTCTCGATATGGGCCCGGTCCCTTTCCACAATGGAAATATGGAAAGACACAATCCCCTCGGAGGGGTTTTTGTCCATTTTATAATCGATGACGTTGTAGATGTATCCGTTCTCATAGTAGAGATCGTTTACTCTCTGAAAGCCCCGTTCGAAGCTGATCATATTGAGAATCCCGTCGGGTTTGAGCAGGGCGAAGGACTCACTAAGCTCCTCATCTGAGAAAATGGTGTTGCCGGTGAAATCGATGGTGCCGAATCGATAGGGAATCCCCTCCTCTATGATGAGGGTGATGACCATTTTGTTTATGCCGTCCTGATCGTCGGCGATGATGTCCCTGTTAATCTGCACAACATCCATGTCGATATAGCCGCGGGACCGGTAGTTATTCTTGATAGCCGTTATATCTTCCTGGAGCTGGCTCTCCACGAATATCCCGTTATTGAAAAGTGACTGGGGCTTGGTCTTCATAAGACCCAGAAGAGTCCGGTCGGACATGTCCTCCCCGTTCCCTTCTATTTTTATTTCACTGATCTTAGTCTGGATGCCCTCATCGATCTTGAAGATGACCTGAGCCGTATTCGTTTCCTTGTTGACATCGGTGAGAAATTCCACCTTGGCATCGAGGAAACCCTTCTCAAGATAGAGGGCGGCGATGGAATCCCGGTCCAGCCTCAGTGATGAATTATTGAGGATGTCCCCCTTGGCAGTCAGCACCGTATCCCTCAGCTCGCTTTTACGTATCCTGTCGTTACCGGAGTAGACAATATCGCTTATGGAGGGCTTCTCCTCAACGTTGAAGGAGATAACCACGGTTTTCCGTCCCCCGTCCCCGGGCAGAATATTGGCCAGAATGAGATCGAAATATTCCAGAGCGTAAAGTCTCGCCTGTATCTCCCAGGAGAGGGAGTCGGTGAATTCCCGGCCGATGAACTCTTTGGTTACCGCACGCAATTCATTCTCCGAAATGGTTTCAAGACCGGTAAAGCGGATATCCACTATTTTTTTATTGAGA
>QKAI01000442.1 GCA_003246505.1 Spirochaetaceae bacterium
TCCCCAGATAGGGGGACTTGGTATACCCCGAGTTGAGCGGTTCCGTTTCGCTGTCATCCCAGATTGCGATATAGATCGGCTGGCTGAAGCTGGAGGGAGAGAACAGGATGGTGGTGTAAATATCCAGAACCGCATCCTGCGTGGAAATGGCCGTCGTTGATTCCGAATCTATGAGAAAGGATACCTCCGGATTCGTAATGTTAAAGTAAAGGGACTGCGAATCAACAACGGAGGACTCATTCCCCGCCTTGTCCTTAAGCTGCGCGCTGTAATAATAGGATTCCCCGTCCGATTCTATGGTTCCGGTGGTATTGTTGGCATAGGCTACATAGGATCCGGCGGAGGAGTCGTTTCTCCAGGTCCGCATTTCATACAGATTGTCTTCGTCCAGGTTGCGGTAGCTTAACTGAACCGAGGTCTGGGATGTGCTCGTATCGATGACGGATTCGCTGGAGTCTGTCAAGGCAAGGTTAAAGACCGGGGGCGTTTTATCCAGAACCAGGGTCAGGGTGGCCGTATCCGATTCCTCTCCCCTGTCGTTAATGAGTTTGACATTTACCCTGTGGGTTCCCTCCCCCGTATCGGTCAGTGAGTAGGAGAGATTTGCCTTAAGATCCGTATCCAGGCTTATAACGGCATCGGTATCCGGTTCGTCATATAGGGCGCTCCCCTCCCAGATCTTGTATTTCTGCCAGTTCGGCTCTGCGGAGGCGGCCGTCAGGGTAATGGACAGATCTTCCCCGTTCGTATAGAATTTTCCCGTATCCGATTCATAATAAAGCCCCTCCGCCACCAGGGTCACCCCCGTGGGCAGGGCCGGCGTATCCGGGTTGTTATACTCCTCGAGATCTTCGATGATGGGCATGAAAAGGCTGTTGGAACAGCCGGACAATAGCAGGGCAAAAATGAGTGTGAGAGTGAATGTTTTCGCTAGGAAGCGGGAAAGCATCTTCTTCATTATGGTTACTCCTCAACCCAGTAAACCACTTTACGGGTCTCTCTTTCAGAGGGTTCAATCTCTTTGTTAACGATGTAGCTGAAGGGTATGGCCAGATTGATGTCCACACTGCTCAGCGTCCTGTATACGGAGTCCGCCGTCTCCTGCTCCCCCAGCATGCGGGCGGTCCGCGCCTTGCCCAGGAGGGCGTATTTGTTCTCCCTATCCATCTCCGCCGCGGCGATGTAGTTGATGTAGGCTCTGACGTAGTCTTCCTGGATATAGAAGATATTGCCCATGTTGATGGCGGCGGGGGCGTAATCGTAGGAGAGGGGCTCGAACTGCTGTTTGGCCCTGTCCAAAAGGCCGTAACGGGCGTAAAGGACGCCCAGCCGGTTCTTTGTTCTGATATCCCCGGTGCGGTTTATCTTGTCCAGGAGAACCTTCTCCTCCTTGGATATGCGTTTCATGACAAAGGCTTCCAGCTCCTCCTCGTAGGCCTGGGAGATGGAGGGGGAGGCGGTGACGGGAGTCAATCCGTCCCTCTCCGCGTAGGGGTAGCTTTCCACGGGCTTATACCGGGTCCAGGCCTGGCGCACGGAGACAAAGGTCCTTTCCCCGGCGGGAGTGTTGTTCCAGGCGGCGGTCCCCGACATCCAGGAATCGATGAAGCCGGCCAGATCTGTGGCGGAGAGATCCAGGGGAATCCAGATCTTACCGTCCTCCTCTATGTAATCGCCCCTGTCAAGGATCTTCACCGCCTCCTCCCGGGGCAGAAGCAGAGCCAGGGCCGCCATGGTTTTCCCGGGGATATTCAGAATGGCCGATTCGATTCCCGAAGCTTCCAGAAGCGCGGCATAGGCGACTACCAGGTCCTTCTCTTCCCCCGATTTCAGGGCAAGGGTCTCCACGGGGTACTGAAAGCTCTTCTCCACGCCCCTCTGCTCATCCGCCGTGGACTTGAGAGTGATGCCCAGGCCGGACAGGGAGGAGTAGAGCCCCATGGCGGTGCGGAAATTGCTGTCCACGGGGGTGATGGTGACGCCGGTCAGCTGTTCCTGCACTGACCGGGCGTACTCCCTTAGGGAAGCCTGTTCCGGTGTGACGAAGAGGGCTGTCTTTTCGGGGATGTCGTCTATGATCAGATGGGCTTCTTCCAGGTAGAAGGGCTTTGTGGTTTTGAGGGAATGGTTCCGTCCCTTGAGCCGGTACCGTATGGTGATTTCCCCGGTCAGGGCCACCTCTTCCTGGCTGGCCAGGACATCCGCCTTGAGCGGCAAGGCAACGGGAACGGACACGGTCTTGCCCGGCTCCACCTTGGCATAGCGGCCGCACAGGGTGGTCTTTTCCATGTAATCCTTCTGGAAAAAGTAGATCTCCAGGTCTTCGATGGCCTCCTTCTCCCCGTTGACGAAGGTGAGGAGACCGGAAGGGTAGGTCTGGTAGTTGCGGTACATAGCGGGGTAGACCGGTGCCAGCTGAATGCCGATGTAGCGGGCCTGATCCTCGCTTATGGGGGGCACCGGTGCGACCTTGGCCGTGACCCCGATGGTAAGCCCGGCGTAGTTGTTGTGGAAGTAGCGGTACTCCGCCGTGGGACCGACGGAAAAGGTGTTGGATATGTTGAAGAGAAGGGAGCCGCCCAGCTTCATATAGAAGTTCGTTACCGGATCGTTGTTGAGGTAGGTGCCCAATGCCCCGCCGAGGCCCAGATAGCCCCGGGCGTCGAATACGTAGTTCTCGTAGGTGTACCCCCCTCCGGAGGAGAATCCGACCATAAGCATGTTCTTTTCCATGATCGTTCCGATCATATCCATATCCAAACCCCCGTAAAGGAACAGGGGATATCCGGCCAGTCCCCAATTGCCTTGCAGGGAGAGGCTTCCTCCCAAAGTGAAAACCTTTTCCTCTCCGAAGGGTGTCAGGGCTTGCCTGTCCCGGTCTATTCCCACTAGGGGCAGATCCATGCCCGGGGTTATGGAGAGAGAGATTCCCTGTTGAGAGTAGAGAGATAATAATCCCCCCATGAGTAGAAGGGCTATGGGAATAATTCGCGTCAATGGCACCATGGTCTCCAGTTTGGTACTAATATACCCCGAAGGCTTCATAATAACAACAAAATGACCATGCTTAGTTCATAAATTTACATGATTTTCACAGGCTAAACTTTTTTACAAATTCTTTATTAGCGTAAAATTAGGACATCCAGCCGCTGCGCATGTGAAGGGTCAGGGTGATAATTTTCTCCCGGGGGATCTCTTCGGGGAGATTCACCCACTCCGGGAGGGTGCAGAAGGCGATGGGTATGCCCGTGCGGGCGGAGAGTTCCCCCGTCTTTCTCCAGCCCTCCAGGACCTCGTCCCGGCCGGTCGCCTTGAGGAGATGACTGTTGGAAATGAGCCGGTCCACGGTTATCCCCGAGCCCTCTTCTATGCGGCGGAGCATGGCCTCACCCTTTTCCGGGGTAGGCGTTTCCGGTCGGAACCCGTTGTAGACGAAATAGTGGGTCAGCCTGTCCTGCTCCCTCAGCCGGCGGAATTCCTCGTCGTAGCGGCCGAGCAGGCGGATCCCCTCCGGGTCTCCCCCCGTATCCAGGATCAGGAGGCCCGTCCCTGCATCCAACTGGGCCTGGACCTCTCCGCTCAGGGAAGGAACGCCGATCTGGGAGTCCTCGATGGCTCCGCCGATCAGCCGGATGCCCTTCTTCTCCAGGAGAGCCTTCTTTTCCCGGCTGCGGAAGTAGGGGTTGATGATGTCCAGATCGGCGATGGTGATCGATCTTTCGCTCACTTCCGCCAGAAGGAGGGAGAGGTTAATGACAATT
>QKAI01000131.1 GCA_003246505.1 Spirochaetaceae bacterium
AGAAGCTCCTTTCAGGGAAGGTACCTAAATTCCGCTTTGAAAGGGAAGGGTACTATCCCAAGGAGTACTCCCTGAGGATCTATCCCTTTCAAAAGGAGCTGACCATGGATGTGGTCATGACCCCCCTGGCGGCCCGGCTGATCATCGAAAACGGGGTGGAGGACGCCCGATTCACTTTGAACGACTCGGATACCTATCTTGACGGTTCATCGGTGGGAGCATTAAAGGATATCCCTTCCCTGGTCTCCGGGGAGAATGAGATGCTCCTGACCCCGGGCATCTATCTTATAGAACTGAAGGGGAAGCGGAAAACCGTCTCCCGTGAACTGAACCTGGAAAGGGACGGGGAGTACCGATTCTCCCTCTCCCTTAGTTCGGATGAATCGGAACTGCTGTTTACTGAGGAGTAGGAAATGACGGAAAGCGGTAAAATTGGACTGTATACGGGGATCGGAGTCATAGGCGGACTGGCGGCATTCGCCCTCGTCGGCCTGGTCTCTCTCATGAAAGAGGCCTTCGGCAGTTATCTTCTGTTCAACATAGTCATGGGGGCCTGCTTCGGGCTGGCGATCGGCGCCGTTCTGGGCAGTGCGGAAGGTATCGTACACGGCAATAAGAAGAAGATTCTCACGGGACTGTTATACGGCACGCTCACCGGTATAGCCGGAGGAATTGTGGGGGTGTTTCTGGGACAGTCCCTGCTCATGCGTTTTTCCCGTAACTTGGGTGACGTCCCCATGGGGATCTCCGCCCTTATCCACGCTCTCTGCTGGATGATCATGGGAATGTTCGTCTCCCTCGGAGAGGGGATTCGCTCCCGCTCCGGTTATAAACTGACCTACGGCATAATCGGTGGGCTGACCGGCGGTCTGCTCGGCGGATTTCTCCTGGAGATTCTGACCTCCCGACTGGCCGGGCTGATCATTCTGGGGGGTGCCATCACCTTTTTCTATGCCCTTATGGAGAAGAACTTCTCCCGGGGCGTCCTGCGGGTTCTCAACGGATCCATGAAGGGACGCAAACTGGCCCTGAATCAGAAGCACCTGACCCTGGGTCATGGAAACAGGAACGATCTGGCCCTCACAGGATACGGCGGGATTGAGGAAAAATGTCATGCGGTCATTACGGTCAACAGCGACGGGGTATTCATCGAGCCCTTCAGTTACCGTTACGATCTCTTTGTCAACGATGAAAAGACGCAGAAGTCGAAGCTGAAATATGAGGATGTTATCCGGATCGGGGAAGCCCGCTTTCTTTACGAGGTGAAATAATGAAAAACAGAATATACCCTTTGCCCATTCTGCTCGGTCTCCTTCTTATGAATCTGTCCGCAGAGAACATATCCATAACCGGAATCGATTCTACGGGGCTGCTGAGCTCCCAGAAGGTGGATCTCTATGTCACCCATACCGATGACGACGGGAACGCCGTGGAAAACAGCGGGCCCCTGACCGTTTTCGAGTCCCCCGACGGCAAGGAGTGGAACCCGGTAAAATCGGAGCTTAAGATTGACCGGGAAGCCAACCGCCGGGAGGGCATCGGGTTCCTCATGCTCATGGACAATTCGGGAAGTATGTATGACAGCCTGGAGGGAAAGGCCACCGATGACAGCGCCGAGCAGAGGATGACCCATGCCAAGGAAGCCATGCGCACCTTTATGGGATCCATAGAAGACAGCCGGGACCGGGTGGCCCTGGTGGCGTTCAATACGGATTACCGCCTCCTCTCCGAGAGTACGAGAAACCGGAGCATTCTTCTGGAACAGATGGATAGAATAGAAAAACCCGTACCGGAGAAAGCCTATACGGAGCTCTATTCCTCCCTGGAAAGGAGTTCCCAGTTCTTTAAGGACGAAGGGGAAAAGGGGAGAAAGATCATCATCGTCCTTTCCGACGGAGAGAACTACCCCTTCTTCCAGTACAACGGGGCTCCCCATCCGGAGTACGGGGAAAGGCTTTTCACCCCCGCGGAGGCCGTAGAAAGCCTCAACCGGGAGGGAATCACCCTGTACGCCATCCATTTCGGAATCAAGCAGGATCCCTATCTGGGGGAAATTGCCCGGGAAACGGGGGGGCAGGTCTTCGATGCCCGCAACGGGGAACAGCTCGCCCTGGTTTATGACAGCATCAGGAAGGCCGTCCGGGACGAATACCGGGTGACCTATCGGGCGGGAGTCTTCAATTCTCCCCGCGTCTTTGTTAAAATCGCCACTTCCGCTATTGAATCGGAAGCCCGATATTACTATAATTCAGCTCTATTTGGTGATTCGGGGAATTTTTCCCTGCCGATACTGCTGATCATACTTGCTGTCGCCCTAGGGGTCTGGCTCTTATTGACTAAAATCCGTTTCGAACAGGTTAACCGGGCTCCCCATCTTGAGCTCATTGGACCGGGTGGATTGAGAAAACGGGTTCAGGCGCTAAATGACGATAAGACGGTTATCGGTACCAGTGAAAAACACGATATGACAATTGCGGGCAACGGAGCCCCTTCGGAGAAGGAATCGGCCACTATCATCTACGATGAGAAGAAGCAGGCCTTTACGCTGGTAGCGGGAGAAGGGGAGGCCACCATGGTCAACAACCGGGAAGTGACCCGGCAGGACCTCCATGCCGGCGATGTCATAAAAGTGGGTGATAACCTTATAATTTTTGATGACGAAGGAACGCAGGTACGATAATGGGACGAAGAGGGGAAATCTTCACAAGAAAGATTTTTGTCAAGGAAGGTGAAAAAACCTATTTCTTTAATATAAAAGAGAATAGGTATGGAGATAAATTCCTTAATATAGTGGAAAGCAGCAAAAAGGATACGGAAGTTTTTATACGCAATTCCATCATGATTTATAAGGAAGATCTTGATCCTTTCATGGAAGGTTTCACCCTTTCCCAGCAGCATCTTCAGAAAAGAGATAAAACAAAACTCTCCCTTTCCCGGGGATTGGAATCGGGGAGGAGGACTTTCCATTTTTCCGTAAAATGGAATAAATTCGGCTGGGGATCCATTTTCATTTCCGAAGAGAGGGCAGAACACACAGCAGAACTCCGCAATGAGATGATACTCATCGATGAGAGGGATCTGGAAGATTTCCTGAAAGGATATGTTCCCGCCATGGCGAAGCTTAAGAATCTGAAGGATGAGGATCCCCCTAAGCGGACAGTTCCGCCGGAACCGACACCCCGTCCGATAAAGGTTAAGATCACCCTCCCCGCCCAGAAGAAAAAAAAGCCTATCCGAAAGGAGAAGGTGAAGATTCTGGCAAAAAAAAACAATTCATTGATTAATTAACTTTCCTGTAATAGATTTATAGGGTGAAGAAACTCTACATTGCCCTGGATGGGGGTAAAAAACTTTCTCTCGGTGATCTTGATACCTTTACCGGAAAGAATTTCCGCCTTCGCACGGTGGACAGGAATCAGTATCAGGCCCGTATCAGCATGGGGATTAATGAGAATGACAGGGATTATTCCCTCCATTCGGTTTTTCTTGAAGGCCTGAAAAGCTCATCCAACGGGTATTCCTATCTTGACTGTTCCGTTGAAGCTAGGGGTAGAAAATTATATCTCCTCATTAAGAATGCCTCACGCACGGTCTGGCAGGAGAGTTTCTCCCTGATCCCCCTGAGAAAGAAGATCAATTTACTCCTTATCATTCTGGGGACACTCGTTCTGACAGGTGGTCTTATCGCAGCGTTGCTTCTTGTGGATTTTTCTTCCGGACCGGAAAAACCCCGTGAGATTTCTCAGGGGACTGCCAGGGAG
>QKAI01000529.1 GCA_003246505.1 Spirochaetaceae bacterium
GGGGGGGCGGGGATCACCCTGAATAACGCCTCCTTCGACGATTTCTGGAATCTGGAGATGTCCAGCGGGAGCTATACCCTGGGTATGCCGATTGTTGTGCGCGGTTTCGGAAACAACTACGACGGGGGCTCCGCCTTCAACGACGAAGGGCTCTTCCTCTCCGGGGCGACCCTGAACGGCGGTACCTACGACATCACCCTGGTGGAGTGCTTCTCCGTGGGGGGAGGGGGAACCTTTAACTGCGACCAGTCGAACGTCATCTTCACAACCAATAACGACAGTAACGTGCAGGGAACGGTCAGTTTTTACGATTTGACCTGCGCGGCGGGTCAGAAACAGCTCTTCTTCGACCTGGGCGCGACCATTACCATCGTGAACGGAGGGACCATGACCCTTACCGGCGACGGTACGACGCCTCCGGGGGGCTCGTTGAATCCCGCCTCCGGGTACGGCCCTGCTTCCTCCTATCTGGAATTGAAGCCCTCCGTCGATCCTGCCAGCCCGGTCGCCCCTTCGGGGGAGTACTGGAATCTCACCATTAGTTCCGGGGCAACGGCCCCAATGCAGTACGTCTGCGTCTGGTACAGCAACGCCACCAGCAATATCGTCGCCCAGGACGATGTTTACATCTATGACTGTCCCGGCTGGCTGGCCCTGATCCTGTTAAGCCAAACCTATACGGTGGACGAGGACGGGAACGGGAAAATCGACAGGCTGTTGGTGGAAGCCCCGGTTGATCTTGAAAACAATGCGGCCGCCTATTCAGGCTTCGCGGTAACCGTCAACGGCTACAGGGTGGACACATCCGCCGGATACGGCGGCTTCGAAGGTTACGCGGGCAGCGGTTCCGCCTATCCCAAGCCCCAGCCGCTTTTTAACGACGATCAGTATTTCTTCATCTACCTGGTGGAGAATAACTATCTGGACACGGACGCGACTCCGGTCTGGAAGATCGACAGCAACACCTCCCTGCAGGATTCGGTCACCTCATCGAAATTCGTGACCATTGACCCCTATACGGCGGACAACAGCTCCACCATCACCAGCAGCGACGGGGCTTACCCCGTGGTGGGATACACCCTGGCCGTGGCCGGCCGGAGCGACATGTTCATCCACTTCTCCGAGCCGGTGGAATCCAATGGCGGCGGTTCCGGACCCGTTATCGGAGATTTCACCTTTACCGGCTTGTCCGTAAGCGCGAATGGATTTACCACGGTTACCGCCGGCGGTTCCGGCGGCACCGAAGAGGCCCTTATCCAGTTTGGCGGCGCTTTACTGACTTCCGACATAACCGACGGGGACGTGGATGCCTACAACAGCGGTATGGCCCTGCAGGATATGGCGGGCAATACGATGCTGGATATAACCCGCAACAATGCCCACGCCATTTCCGACCTGCTCATCGGCCCCGCCAACAACGGCCCCGTGGAACCCCTCTGGGCCCGGGACCTAACCACCGCTTCCTCCTCGGGATCGGGCACGGGGGTGATCAATGAGTTCGACGGCACCCAGCATCTGAAGGACGAGGACATTACCCTCCAGGCCCACCTGAACAGCGATTACGCTTCCGGCGGCTGGAACAATGGGGATATCATCCTGCGCTACGTGCAGAATCCGGGGGACGCCTATCTGAACGGGAACGGGCTCTGGCTGGATGATTTCCTTTTCGGGGAAGACGAGGTCAGCGGATTGGAGCCCTTTCCCCTGAACAGCGCCGTGGTCCAATCGGTGAACGGAAGCATCGCCGACGGCCCGACCAACCACGTGTGGAATTTCGCTCTCCCCGCCAGCAATATCACCAACAGCCTGGACCTCTCCTTCCTGTTCTACCTGCCCAATGTGGGAACCGCCCCCTACGCGGGCCGTTACGCCGCCCGCATCGAGGACGATACGGCCGCCGACTGGTACCGCCGGGTCTACCCGTGGAGCTTCGGTATCCATGACATCGTGAACCAGGGGAACGGGGTATCCATCCTGAACAACGTGATCAATCCCCTCAAGGGGGAGCAGACCACCCTGTACTACAGCCTGGACAAGGGGGGCATGGTCTCCGTGCAGATCTTCGATCTGGCCGGGGGCCTGGTGGAGATCCTCCACCGGGGCCGCCAGGACGCGGGTGAGTATTCCCTCAGCTGGAACGGGACCAACCGGAGCAACAACGCCGTGGCCCGGGGCATCTACTTCGTCCGCATCGTGGCGCCTGGCATTGATGAAATGCGTAAGGTCCTGGTGGTGAAGTAGGAAAGCCGGGAGCGGATAGGGGAAGGCGGAAATGAGAAGATTTGCTTGATTTATTGGGGAATAGGTGTATATTTATGTTCTATGAAGATCAAGTATTACCTGACAAAGAATACCTTTGAAGCTCCCAAAGGCAAGGGCTATGTGGCCCGGGTCGAGAAGCCGGGAATTCTCTATCAGGAGGATCTGATCAACGCCATGGCTGGCAATAACACCGTTTTTTCACGGCAGGATATCCGCTGCGTGCTGGACCTGATGAACGAGACCGTGCAGGAGAAGGTATTCAGCGGCTACTCCGTCTATACGGACCTTTTCCGCGCCGACGTGAGCATACGGGGCGGTTTCGAAAGTCCCGATGATAGGTTCGACCCCCAGAGGCACCATGTCGCCGTGAACATGAAGGCCTCCCTGGCATTCAAGAAGCGGGCTACCCGTAAATCCCAGGTGATGAAGATCATTGAGCAGTACGTGGTTCCCTCTATCTCCGCCGTGGAGAAACTGGGAAAGAACAGGGATCGGGAGGGCTATGTCCCGGGGGATATGCTCGAACTGAAGGGGTACGCCCTGAAGCGGGAGGACGGCCACTCCCCGGTTTATCTCCTGCCGGCTAAAGAGGGGACCGAATGGGAGAGGGATAGGATCTCCCTGGAAGTCTTTCGGGTCTATGACCGGTCCGTCCTGTGCCGGCTTCCCGAATCCCTGAAATCCGGATCCTACCATATCCTGGTGGACAGCTGCCTCGACGGGAATCGGTCCATCGCTGAATATGAAAGGCCCCTGGAAATAACCAATCCTACCGATAATTCCCAGGGTTGAAAATCCCCTTTTCCACGTTGGAAAATCCCATTTCCCGGGTTGTAAAATCCCGTTTTCCACCCTGGAAAATCCGGCCCGAAGCTAGTGATCCACTACCCGAAAGCCCTTAGTCGGCTCCGTCTCAGCCAATAGATGGCTCCCGGATATTCCTATAAACACTCCGTCCTATTACTAAAAGGAGACCGAGTATAACCTTTAAGTGGTCGGTCCCATTTCTACAAAAGCTTTGCTTTAGCCTTAAGGAGGGACTGAGTCCGGTCATCAAAGATACTTAACCGGCCCCTCCCGGCGGAAACGGGAGGGGGAGTGGCCCGTGCGGGACTTGAAGAAGTTGGAGAAGTAGTGCTCGTCGGCGTACTGGAGCCTCAGGGCAATCTCTTTTATGGGGAGTGATGTGTTGTGAAGCAGCTGTTTAGCCGTTTCGACTCGCTGATTGACAAGGAATTCGTAGGGGGTCGTCCCGAATTCCCGTTTAAAGAGACGGATGATCTGGGAGGGGCACTTGCAGAAGCGGCGGCCCATCTCCTCCAGGGTCACCGGTTCCTCTATCCGGTTCAGCAGGTACTCCCTCATGGCCAGGGCTTCCGGTGAGGGGAGCCTTTCCCGATTCCCTTCCCCCCGGGCAATATGAATCAGAAGCCCGTGAAAGAGAAGGGTTATCTCCTCCCTGCCATAGGGGATGCCCCCCTCCTTCAGGCTGCC
>QKAI01000044.1 GCA_003246505.1 Spirochaetaceae bacterium
CTTGAAGAACAGAATATCTATGTGAAATTCTCCTTCCATGCCCGGGGGGAGAACCTGAACATCACCATCATCAACAATACGGTGCTCTCCCGGGAGGAGGAGGACCGGATCAACGATAAGATCCATCATGCCTGGCAATTCAAATCCATGGCCGACGCGATGTCAGAGATCCTGGACGACACGGAAGGGGCGGGACTGGGGATCGCATCCATCATCATGATGCTCAAGAACATGGGGGTTTCCGACAGGGACTCCCTCTCCGTGAAAAAGACCCCCTCGGAAACCCACTCCATGATCCGCATCCCCTATAAAAAGCCGGGATTCGGAAAACCGAACCCCAGCATCATAGAAGAGCTATGACCTATCTGCCCTTGCGGGAGATGCCCCCGGCGATTCCGGCGGGGAAGTAGTCCCAGCCCGCGTAGGTGGAATAGGGAAGCTCGTCCTCTATCCTCATAAGCTGGTTGTACTTGGCCACCCGGTCGGAACGGCTCATGGACCCGGTCTTGATCTGCCCCGTCTCCAGGGCTACGGCCAGATCGGCGATGAAGGTGTCCGAGGTCTCCCCGGACCGGTGGGAAATGATAGAGGTGTATCCGGCCCGCTTGGCCCTCTCCACCGCCTCTATGGTCTCGGTCAGGGTTCCGATCTGGTTCACCTTCACGAGGATGGAGTTTCCCACGCCCTGCTCGATGCCCTGGTTCAGCCGTCTCGTATTGGTGACGAAGAGATCGTCCCCCACCAGCTGCACCTTGTCGCCCAGCCTGTCGGTCAGGGTCTTCCATCCGTCCCAGTCATCCTCGTTCATGCCGTCTTCAATGGAGATGATGGGATACTTGTCGCACCATTTGTCCCAGAAATCGGCCATGCCCTCCGAGGTCAGGGTCTCCCCGGTGGACCATTTGAGGGTATAGAGATAGGACCCGTCCTTCTGCTTTTCGGAGAACTCCGAAGAGGCCGGATCCAGGGCGATCATGATATCCTCCACGGGACGGAGCCCGGCGGCTTCGATGGCCCTCATAATGAATTCCAGGGCTTCCTCGTTGGACTTGAAGTTGGGAGCGAATCCCCCCTCGTCGCCCACGCCGGTGGAATAGCCCGCATCCTTGAGCAGGCCCTTCAGCTTGTGAAAAATCTCCGCTATCCAGCGGACGCCCTGGCGTATGGAGTCTGCCCCCACGGGCATGATCATGAACTCCTGAAAGTCCACGGAGTTGTCCGCGTGGCTTCCCCCGTTTATTATATTGGCCATGGGAACGGGCAGGAGAGACGCGTGGGCGTTGCCCAGGTAGCGGTAAAGGCTCATATCCAGATAGTTCGCCGCGGCCCGGGCCGTGGCGAGGGAAACGCCCAGAATGGCGTTGGCCCCCAGGCGGCCCTTGTTGTCGGTCCCGTCCAGCTCTATCAGGGTGCGGTCTATTTCCACCTGTTCCACGGCGCTCATTCCCACGAGCTCCTCGGCGATTTCGGAATTTACATTTTCAACGGCATTCAGAACACCCTTTCCTCCGAAGCGGGATTTGTCTCCGTCCCTCAGCTCCACCGCCTCATGCACCCCGGTGGATGCGCCGGAGGGCACCGCCGCCCTGCCGAAGGAACCGTCCGAGAGCACCACGTCCACTTCCAGAGTGGGATTGCCCCGGGAATCCAATATCTCCCTGGCTTCGATAAAATCAATCGTATCCATTTCAGCCTCCTCAATTCGACATAGATAAGCCTTCCTAATTAAATTATGAAAGCTTACGTCCAATATAACAACTATGCCGCAAAAAGTGTAGAGTTTACGGCGAAGTTGACGACTCATTCGCCTGGACCAGCTTGCGGGCCAGGAGTTTGGATATGAACATGGAATACTGGGGATACTCCTTAATGACCGATATGAAGGACTCCCGGGGGATCCTGATCAGCTTCCCGTCCCGGTCGGCCACCACCGTGGCGGTTCTGGTGTTGCTGAGGAGAAAGGCCATCTCCCCCATGAAGATGTCCGAGGGGGTGATGGTTCCCACGGCCTGATTGTTATGGTAGACCGTGTACCGGCCGCTGGTGATGTAGTAGAGGCAGTCCGCCACTTCCCCCGCCTTCATGACCACGTCCCCCTTCTTGACGCTTATCACCTCCTCCGTGGAAAACCCCAGGGGCACGGACTGCTCCCCCTGATTTTTCTCCAGGAAGACCAGGGAGACCCGGTTGCCCTTCTTATTGAAAACCAGCTTGTCCCCGATAGACTGGGCCAGGAGGATGCCCCGGCCGTGGAGCTTTGAGTCTTCCCGGTTCTTAAGGGACTGGACGAAGCCGGCCACGTCGAAGCCGTCCCCGCTGTCGGTAACGGAGATGCGCCCGTCCTGATCGGAAAAATCCCAGTCCAGGCGGACGACTTTTTTCGAGATGTCCGGGTCCTCGTTCTTGAAGGCGATGACCTCGGCCATTCCCAGTCCTTCCATGAGGGCCTGGTTCTTCATATCCGAAGTGATGCTGCAGTTCCCGTGCTCTATGCCGTTGATGATCAGTTCGCTCAGAGCCAGCTGGATATTCTGCCGGTCCTCCTTCCTCTTCCATCCCCGCCGCACCATAAACATGGCCAGGAGCCCCGCATAGACCGGGACCACGGTAAAATCCGTGTTCTTTATGGTAAAGGAACCGGAAATCCGGTTGATCAGCTTCTCCGTCAGCCAGTCCGAATAGATGAGCTGACGGTTCTTATAGATAATGCTCAGGGTCCGGCCCAGGAAATGGTCCACCTTCTTCTGTTCCAGGAGGGTCAGGAGATTGATGCCCCGGTAGGCGTCGAGAAGCTCCGATTCCCTTCTCCTGGCGGCGTCGAAAATTCCCACGATCCCGAAATTATGGAGCCAGTCGTCCGCGGTGATGCGGGTGGATATGGTATCCGTACTCAGAAGATCGTCGGTAAGGTTCAGAATGACCAGCTCGGGCAGTTCGAATTCCAGCAATTCCAGGGCTTCCTTCTCCGTGGTGGGAAACTGGAGAATGAATTCTCCGGGAAAGATCTCTGTCACAATTCTCGCAATGGACAGGTTAAGTTTTTCATCGGTTGAAATTATGACGATGTAATTCATGTCTTTGATTATATAGTAAGGGGCTGGGAAAAACAATGTAAAGGTGTTTTTTTATCCTCCCCGGCCAGGGCCAGCCGGTACTCCCGGGGGGTCATGCCCGTGTAGAGACGAAACTGGTTGATGAAGTGGCTCTGATCGGAAAACCCGCACAGAAGGCCGATCTCGGCCAGAGACGAGGGGGAGGAGAAGAGCAGGATCGCCCGCTGTATCCTCATATTGATCCTATCCGCATGGGGGGTCAGGCCGTAGCGGGCGGCATACTTTCGGATAAAGGAGAATTTTCCCAACCCCGCCCGGCGGGCCAGCTCCTCCACGGAGAGGGTGATCTGGGGCATCCGGCGGATCTCCCGGTGGATTTCCTCCATCCGGTCCGCCGGCGCGCCCTTCCCGTCAAGGCTGTAATCCAGGCGGGCCAGAATTTCCCCGGGGAAGGCTTCCCCCGAAGACGCCCCCCCCTCCAGAAGCCGGTTGAGGAATCCGACCAGGGAGGGCGGAGCGGGCAGAGCCAGGGGAGAGAATCCCTCCGGGGAGAATCCCAGGGTCCTCTCCCACCACCCCCGGTCCAGGTAGAGCATATCGAAGCGGAAGGCCCTCCGGTCCTCCGGGGTACAAAGATGCACCGTCCCGGCGGGGATGAGCACCATGTCCCCGGCCTG
>QKAI01000111.1 GCA_003246505.1 Spirochaetaceae bacterium
ACAATATTTCCTCCTCCGTGCTAGGATGGAACCCGTGGAGGAAGCCCTATGACATTCGAAGAACTGGATGATTTCACCCGCACCGTCCTGCTTCCCGCCGTCTCCGTGGACGGGGGGGACATCCGGGCCGCGGGGGCGGAGGGGAACTGTCTGACCTTTTCCGTGCACGGGGAGTGCGCCCACTGCCCCGCCTGCAACGAGCATTTCACCGCCTGGATCGGCGGGAAAGTCCGGAGACGCTTTGGGGGGGAGTATTCCATCTCCCTGACAAAGGAGAAACCCTACTTCGCCTAGGGAGAGGAGAGACGCATGGCACATGTGGAAGTGGTAAGAAGAAACCTGTCCTTCCTGCAATGGGCGGAGATCAATTTCAAAAGATACGGGGATCTGGTCATCGGGGAATCCTGGCCCATAGAAGGGTGGAGGGTCCGGGAGGGGGATTACTCCCCCGGGGGCTATGTCTGGGACGGGGATTGCCGTCCCATCCGGGAGGGGGAGGTCTGGGGCGGACCGGATGTGACCGCCCTTTTCGAGGCGGAGGCTTCCCTGCCCCCGGAGCTGGAGGGAAAGAGGGTCTGGTTCCGGATGAAAACTCCTGCGGAGGTGATGGTTTCCGAGGGGGGCGCCTACATCGGGGGCCTGGACCCGAACCGCACCCTCTTCAAACTGGAGGAGTCCGCCCGGGGGGGGAAACCCTACCGCTTCTCCCTGGAAGCCTATACCCGGTCCAAACCGGACGACGACCGGAACCCGGTGATCGCCCGGGCCCGGGGATGCCTGCAGCCGTTCCGCCAGCCCGCCTTCGTCGTGGTCAACGAGGAGGTCCAGAGCCTGGTCTACGACCTGGAGGTGCTCTACCTTACGGCGAGCGGACCGGCCATAGAGGAGGACGTGCGGGCCTACCTTGAGAACAAGATCAAAAAGCTCCTCCCCCTCTTCCCCCCCCACGACGCACCGGCGGAGGCCTTCCTCAAAGCCCTTCCCGCCATCAGGGACTACCTGGGGAAGCAGGTTTACGGGGCGGCCCACCCCTTCGCCAAGACGGGGAAGCTGGCCTGCGTGGCCCACTCCCACCTGGACATCGCCTACTACTGGCGGGCGAAGCAGACCGTGCAGAAGAACGCCCGCACCGTGCTCATCCAGCTCAACCTGATGGATGAATACCCGGAATTCACCTACGCCCACACCCAGGCCTGGACCTACGAGATGCTGGAAAAACACTATCCGGACCTCTTCGACCGGCTGAAGGAGAGGGTGAAGCAGGGCCGGTGGGAGATCACCGGGGGCATGTACGTGGAGCCCGACTGCAACGTGGTCTCCGCGGAGAGCCTTGTGCGGCAGATACTCTTCGGAAAGGAGTACTTCTCGGAAAAATTCGGGGTGGACGTGGACAACTGCTGGCTTCCCGACGTGTTCGGCAACTCCGCCGTCCTTCCCCAGATCCTCAGGAAAACGGGCATCCCCTACTTCGTCTCCAACAAGATGTCCACCTGGAACGACACGAACCGCTTCCCCCACAACCACTTCATCTGGCGAGGGGTCGACGGAAGCGAGGTCTACGCCTGCGTGCCCCCGGTGCACTTCATCACCTGGATGGACCCCAACCAGGCGGCGGACCACTGGAACGCCCTCCAGGACAAGGAGCTGATCGAGGAATCCCTCCAGATGTACGGCTACGGGGACGGGGGCAGCGGGGCCACGGCGGAGATGCTTGAGTTCTACAGACGCCAGGAAAAGCTTCCCGGCGTGCCCCGGCAGCGCCTGGCCACGGGGAAAGAGTTCCTCCGCCGGGCCTTCGAAGGCCGGGACGATCTGCCCCGCTGGACCGGTGACCTCTACCTGGAGATGCACCGGGGGACCTTCACCAACAAGGGGATACTCAAGAAACTCAACCGGAAGGGGGAGTTCGCCCTTCAGGAGACGGAAACCCTGGCCCTGATGGCCTCCCTCCGGGGAGTCCCCTACCCCGCCGAAGAGCTGTCCCGGGCCTGGAAAATCCTCCTGACCAACCAGTTCCACGACATCCTCCCGGGCACCCATGTCATGCTTGTCACCCAGGACGCCCTAGAAAGCTACGGGGAGATGTTCCGGATCATCGGGGAGATCAGGCAGCGCGCGGAGGAGGCACTGACGGAACCCTCGGAGGGCACGGGGGTGGTGTTCAATCCCTACTCCTGGCCCCGCCGGACACTGGCGGAACTGCCCGAAGCCTTTAGGGACTGGGAAGCGGCGGACACCCAGCTCTTCCTCAATCCCGACGGGACCCGGGTCAGAAAGGCGGCCTGCCAGGCGGAGCCCTTCTCCCCGGTCACCCTGGACCTGAGCGAAAAAAAGGAGTCCCTTCCCGGAGAGGGCCTCTCCATCAGCCCTGAACGGCTGGAAAGCCCCTGGTACCGGGTGGATTTCAACGATAAGGGGGAGATCACCGGCCTCCTGGACAAGACCCGGAACCGGCAGATCTGCCCGGAGGGGGGAGTGCTCAACGACTGGCAGATCTTCGAGGACGCCCCGGGGCGGTACAACGCCTGGGACATCGTGGAACGCTTTGAGGACAAGCCCGTGGAGATCGGCGCCTGGGAGAGGATCGCCGTGGCGGAGGAGGGCCCCCTGAGCGCGGCCCTGCGCCTGGAGCGTTCCTTCCTGAACAGCCGGGCGGTCCAGATCGTCCGCGTCTTCCGGGACCATCCCCGGGTGGAGTTCCAGACCCGGGTGGAGTGGGACGAGAGGGAGCGCCTTCTCAAGGTCGCCTTCCCCACCAACCTCCACAGCTCCCGGTACAGCTGCGACAACTCCGCCGGGGTGACCTCCTACGAAAACCACAGGAACACCAGCTGGCAGCAGGCCCGCTTCGAGGTGCCCTTCCACAAGTGGGTGGACCTCTCGGAGGGCCTTTTCGGAGTGGCCCTTCTGAGCGACTGCAAGTACGGCTGCGACGTGAAGGGGGGGCAGCTTCGCATGAGCCTCCTGCGGGGCAGCATCCGCCCGGACCTCTACAGCGACAGGGGCGTCCACGAATTCACCTACGCCCTGACCACCCACGGGGGTCAGTGGCAGAACTCCCCCCTCCTGGATGAGGCCTACGAACTGAATACGCCCCTTAAGGCCCTGGGAAACAGGACCATCCGCGAGGGGGGGGAGGCGGGTCCCCTCCTGACGCTGGAATACGGCGGGGGCGTGCCCGGCACGGTGCGCGGCCAGGCATGCAAGGCCGCCCGGGACGGGTCGGGGGATATGATCCTGCGCCTGGCGGAGTACTCCGGAACGGCCCGGACCGTGGGGCTGAACGTCCCCGGCTCCGGAGGAAAACTCTGGCTGTGCGACATGCTGGAGAACCGGGAGAAGCCCCTGAACGGGGGAGCTCTGGCCCTCAAGCCCTTTGAGATCGTAACGGTGCGGGTGGAAAGATAGGAAGGGAACTCAGCTGACCGCGGTCAGCTTTTTCCTATACTGCAGGGGCGACTCGCCGATGACTTTTTTGAAGATGCGGTTGAAGTGGGTGATGCTCCCGAATCCGACCTGCTCGGAGATGCCGGTGATGTTGTACTTCCCCTCCAGGAGCAGGATCTGCGCCTCCCTGATGCGCACCGTGTTCAGGTACTCGATGAAGGTGAATCCCGTGGCGTCCTTGAAGATGCGGCAGAAGTAGAAGGGGCTGAAGAAGAACCGGGCCGCCACATCCTCCACGGTCAGTTTCTCCCGGTAGTTCCCGTTGATATACTCCACCACCCGGGAGATCTTCAGATGGGTGGGGCTGTCGGAGATGGCGGCCCTGTTGCATCCGTTCCTGTCGTGATAGCGGGAGATGTAGACCAGCAGCTGCATCACCAGGGCCTGGAGGAAGACCTCGTTGTCTATCTCCTTCCCCTGGGATTCGGTAATCATCTGATTCAGGAGCCTGTGGATGAAGGCCCGGTCCTCCCGGGAGGGGCGCAGGACGAAGCCTCCCTCGGTCTGGAGCCGGCCCAGCAGGGTCTGCAGGGAGTGGTTGCGGGTCTCCACGAAGTGGGGCTCCATATTGATGAGGATGCGCTCGTGGCCGGAAACCTCCGTATCGATGGTCTTGTGGATTTCGTGGGGGCTGATGAATACAAGGTCCCCGGCGCAGACATTGTAGATTTTGTCCCGGATGAAGTAGTTGCGCTGACCCGAAACAAGGAAATAGATCTCGATCTGGGTATGGAAATGATACCGGCACATGGTGTAGAAACCATCCACCACGCTGTGTTTTATCGTGATGGATGATTCCCGGTTCTGATATGTATAGATGGTATCTTTCATGGAACTATCATAGCAGGTGCCCGTAAAACAGGGAATACCCGGCCGGGCATTCCCCGCTATGGCTCGTTCCTAGCCGTTCATCTCGGCCAGAGCCTGGGGCAGGCCGATCTTGTCGGTGGCCGCCTTATACTCGGCCAGGGCCTGATCGATCTGCTTTTCCCCGTTCATGACCTTGGCGATGAGGTTGTCCTTGAGCACCTGCAGGTCCGCGTTGATCTGGGCCAGGGTGGGAGAGGGGGGCACCAGGGTGGAGTCCACGGCGGAACCATTCATCACGGCGATGGAATTAGTGATCCTCCCGTCAACGCTGAAGGGGTCGGTCCAGGGATTCAGCTGAAGCTCCGGGGAGATGAATGCCTTGATGAAGAGGTTCTTGGGATCGCTGATCCGGGGAAGGGTTTTGTACTCCCCGTTCTCCACGGCATAGTGGACGCCCTCCACGCCGTGGGTAAAGAGCATCTGCCCCTCCCCGCCGTCGTGCATGTACTCGATCAGGTATTTGAAGATGCCCGCGGGATTCTCCGCTTTGATCGTGATGGACAGATTGCTTGGCACTCTCCTGGAGTAGTAGGAGCCCTTGATGGCGGGAATGGGTACGACCACCGTGTCCAGGTTCTCGTTTCTCTGCTGCACCATGTCGTCAAGCTTGATATTCCAGTTCCCCGCCCAATAGGCGAAGATGCCCGCCTTGCTGGAGTAGAATTTCTCCCGGCAGGTACTGGTTTTGTTGGTAAACACTTCCTGGTCCAGAAGGCCGTTCTGGTAGGCATAGGCCAGCCGTTCCAGGGCGGGCTTCATCTCCGGTTCCAGAGCCCCGTCAACCCAGACCCCGTCCTTCAGGTATACCTCCGGATTGGCGTCCTGGTAGAAGTCGCGGGCGTAGTTGTTGGCCCGGATGCCGGGCATGGTGTAGCCCACCGTGTCGTTCAGGCCGTTCCCGTCCGGATCCCCGGTGGTGAAGGCTTCCATGACCGCCACCAGTTCCTCCCAGGTGGAGGGCACGCCCAGGCCCAGCTTGTCCAGCCAGTCCTGCCGGATGTAGGTGACCACGCCCCCGCCCACTTCGTTGGAGAAGCCGTAGAGCTTGCCCCCGACCCGGTTGCTGTCAATGTATTCGGCGGGGATGGACTTGAGGACCTCCGAAGCCTGGTAGTAGGGATCCATGTCCACGAAGGCGCCCTGGAGGGCGAAGCTCACGTAGTCCTGCTCGGCCATCTGCACCACGTCGGGGATGTCCCCGGAGGAGAAGGCCAGCTGGACCTTTCTGGTATATTCCTGATGGGGGGGCTGAACGATCTCCAGCTTGACCCCGGTCAGTTCTTCGTATTTGTCGGCGAGCTGCTGCTGCCCGTCTTCGGGGATGAGCATGACCGTATCCACGATCATCTTGATGGAAGCCGGTTTGGTGACTTCCCCTCCGGCGGATGCCGCCACTGCCGTCGAACCTCTCTCCTTGCTGCCGCAGGACAGGATGAGGGAAAGCACGGCCCCGCTGAGAATCAGCAGTGAGACTCTTTTCAATAACCCTTTCATATATTCCTCCTAATAAAAATATATCTGAATGGCCGAAGCCATGGTTTTCGGATCAGCCCTTGACGGCGCCCAGGTTAATGCCTTTCACAAAATGTTTCTGCAGAAAGGGATAGAGGATCATGACCGGAATGATGGCCACGATTATGGAGGCGTTCTGGAGGCTCTTGGCGTAGACCTGTGTCTCCGAGGAGGCCACCATGTCGTCGGTGAGGATCATCTCCCGCAGCTTGACCTGGAAGTTGTACCACTTGGGGTCGTTAATGTAGATGACGAAGTTGAAGAAGTTGTTCCAGTAGGCCTCCACGCAGAAGAGTCCGATGGCGGCCAGGGCGGGCTTGGACATGGGAAGAATAATCCTCCAGAAAATTCCGAAGGGGGAGCAGCCGTCAATCTCCGCCGACTCGGGGAGGCTGTCCGGGATGCCGTCGAAGAAGCTCCTCATGAGGATGATGTTGTAGGTGTGCAGGGCCAGGGGGATGATGACCGCCCACAGCGTATTGATCAGGTGCAGGTTCTTCATGAGGAGGTAGGAGGGGATAAGCCCTCCGGAGAACACCATGGTGAAGAGCAGGAAATAGACCACGAACTGCCGGCCCGGCATGTCCCTCTGGGTCAGCACGTAGGCGGCGATGGTGATCACCACCAGGGAGAAGAGGGTCCCCAGGATGGTGACGACGATGGACACCACGAAGGGCCGGTAGAGGGAGGGGGCCGAGATAATGGCCTTATAGGCGTCCAGGGAAGGCTGCTTGGGCAGAAAGGACACCCCGTACTGGCCTACCGCGTCAAAGGAGTCGGAGAGCACCTTGAGGATGGGCACGAGCATGATGAAAATCATGAGGCACATGAAAATTCCGTTGCCTATGATAAAGGCGGTGCGCCCCCGGGCGCCCCTATGGAAACCAAGTTTTTCGGTCATGGATAGAATCTCCTTTGCTAAAGAATGCTTTCGCCGCGGATCTTGCGGCTGATGCGGTTGGAACCGATGACCAGGACCATGGAGATGAGGGACTTGAAGAGCCCCACCGCGGTGGAGTAATCGTAATCGGCCTGGAGCATACCCACGCGGTACACGTAGGTTCCGATGACGTCGGCCACGTCGTAGACCAGGGGGTTCTGGAGGACGAAGGCGGACTCGAATATGTTCAGGACACGGGCCAGGTTCATGATGAGCACGATGAGGATGGTGGGAAGCAGGCTGGGCAGGGTGATGTGCCAGGTCTGCTTGAGCCGTCCCGCCCCGTCTATGGAGGCGGCCTCGTAGAGGTTGGGATCAATCCCGGTCAGGGCGGCCAGATAGATGATGGTGCCCCAGCCGGTCTCCTTCCACCGGGTGACGAAGACGAAGATGGGGGTCCACCACTTTTCCGAGGTGAGGAAGTAGATGGGCTTGATCCCGAAGGATTTCATCACCTCGTTGATGATCCCCCCCTGGGGGGAGAGGAGCATGGTGAAGATGGAGGCCACTACCACCCAGGAGAGGAAGTGGGGCAGGTAGACCACGGTCTGGACCACCTTCTTGAAGGTGGCGTTCCTGATCTCGTTCAGGAGAAGGGCCAGGGCTACCGCGGCGACCATGCCTATGAGGAGATTCAGCAGGCTCAGCTTGATCGTGTTCCGGAAGGCGGCCCAGAAAAAGGAGTTGGAAAAGAGGCGCCGGAAGTTGTCGAAGCCTATGAAATTCTGAATTCCGAAGATGTTGAACTCGTAAAAGGCGATGCGGATTCCGTACATGGGAATGTAATGGAAAACGAAAAAGAGCACCATTACGGGCGCAAGCATGATATAGAACGGCTTATACCGGTTCATTTTCTTAAGAGAGAGAGTCAATTTGTACCTCCAGGGGTAGTTTTTTTAAAACCGGCAGTCCCTTTCCAGGATATTTTCCGCCCCGGACCCTTTGACCAGCATGGGGCCCGCGGAGCCGTTCCGGACCTTGCACCGGTCCAGGGCGATGTCCCGGCACTCGTCCAGGTTCCACCCGTAATCCCGGCAGTTCAGGATCTGCACGTTGGTGAAGCTAATGTTTTCCGCCCGGCGGCAGAAGAACCCCCGGCCCGCGTAGGGCTCCAGGTGGCTCATCATGGCCGGAGCCCCCGGTTCGCCCTCCTCATCCATGTCTATGAGAATGTTCTCGAAGCCGATATCCTCCACGGCCATTTCGGGCAGACCGTAAATGAAGCCCGCCGCGGCGGTGGCTTTGTTGACGGTGATGTTCTGGAAGTAGACCCGGCGCACGGCGGGGGTGCCCTCGTTCACGGGGACGAAATCCTTGGTCCAGACGATCTCATCCTTGCCCCCGGGGCCGCAGAAGTAGTAAAGGTTGATGACGAAGGGGCACAGGACGTTGCGCATGATCAGGTTGGAGACCCGGATGTCCTCCACAACGCCCCCCCTGCCCCGGCGGCTCTTGATCCTTATGCCCCGGTCCGTGCCGTCGAAGACGCAGTTGGAGATGGTCACGTTACGCACGTCCCCGCTCATCTCGCTGCCAATGACGACGCCCCCGTGGCCGTGGACCATGGTGCAGTTGGTCACGGTGATGTTCTCGCAGGGGATGCGTTCCTCCGCTCCCTCCGTGCCGGACTTGATGGTGACGCAGTCGTCGCCCACGTCGATGTGGCAGTCGGAGATGTGCACGTTGCAGCAGGATTCGGGATTCACCCCGTCCGTGTTGGGGGAGTCGGCGGGATTCTTGATGGTGATGCCCCGGACGGTCAGGTTTTCGCATTTGACCGGGTTCACCGTCCAGGAGGGGGAATTGGTCAGGGTGATGCCCTCGATGAGAATGTTCCGGCAGCTGTGGAAGCCGATGAACCGGGGACGGGGATAGGCGATGGTCCCCTCCTTGAAGGTTTTCCACCAGAACTCCCCCTGCCCGTCCAGAATACCCCGGCCGGTAAGGGAGATATACTCAAGGTTCTCCCCGTAAAAGAGGGAGGCGTAGGTTTCGCACTCCTGCCCCTCCCAGCGGGCCTTCACGACGGGGTATTCCGCCGTGTCGTTGGTGAAGACGAGGCGGGAGCCCGGTTCGAAATGGAGTTCCGTATGGCTGCTCATTTTGACGGGGCCGGTAAGGTAGGTGCCGGCGGGAAAGATAATCCGCCCACCCCCCTCGGCGGCGCAGCGGGCTATGGCGGAGTCGATGGCCTTCGTGGAAAGGGAGGCCCCGCTCCGGTCCGCTCCGAAATCTAAAATATTAATCATAGGGTTTCTCTCTTGATTGTTCAGTTTGCAGGCTGGATGACTGATGGGAAATGATAAATTATTATAAGAGAGAATCAGGGCAAAAACTACTCGGGTTTTGCGTAAAATTCGCTATTTTTCCACATATCTTGCTGTTTCCGGGTCCCCCGATCACCGGGGCGGCAGTTCGGGACTCGGCTTTCCAATCAGGTAACCCTGGGCGAAATCGATCCCCGCCTCCCGGGCATACTCCTTCAGCTCCTCCCCTTCAATGTACTCCCCTATGGTGGCGATGCCCGATTTCCGGGCGAACTGGATGATGGATTGGACAAGGGTCTGGCTCTTATCGTCGGACAGGACGCTGCGCATGATGCTGCCGTCGATTTTTATGAAGTCCGCGTTCAGCTTCAAAAGATAGCTGAAGTTGGAAAATCCGGATCCGAAATCGTCTATGGCGATGCGGATGCCCCTCTCCTTGAGCCGGCCGATGATGTTGATGATCTCGGAGAAATCCCTCAGCTCCTCCGTTTCCACGATCTCCACGATAAGCCTGTCGGCGATGCGGTAATGGGCGGCCCGGGAAAGGAGGAATTCCAGGGTGTCCCCGTTCATGAAATCCTCTATGGTCAGATTAATGGAGAACTCCTCCTCCCTCTCGCCGAAGGCGGCGAAGGACTGCTCTATGACCAGGTGGGTGATTCTCTTGTAGAGCCTCCCCTTCTTGGCCAGGGAGATGAAGTTGTCCGGATTGATGAGCTGTCCCTCCCCGTCCCGGATTCTCACCAGGCATTCGTATTTGTTGACCGTTCCCTTTTTCAGGTCCATGATGGGCTGGTAGACGAGAAAGAGGTCGGACCGGTTCAGGGCCATGCGGATATTGTTCAGCCGGTCCAGCTCCTCCATCTCCCCCTGGCTTCTCTCCGACTGGGAGTCGCTGTAGTGCACGTAGCCGTCGGAGCTGTTCTTCGCCCCGTTCAGGGCCGACTCGGCGATGACCAGGGAGTCGGAGGAGTAGGTGGACACCCCCATCCGGAAGGAGAGGGGTATGAGGGATTCGTTGAAATTCACGGTCAGCTGGCCCAGACGGTGCCACCGTTCCAGGGACCGGGCCAGGAATTCCTCCTCCCCCCACCCCTTGCTGAGGATGACGAAGGTGTCCGCCTGGATGCGGTAGAGGGACTCCCTGCGGGAGTCGAGATGCTCCCTGAGGGAGTCGGCCACCATAATCAGAACCCGGTCCCCCTCCTCCATGCCGTAAAAGCGGTTGATGCCGCTGAAGCCGTCTATGTTGTACATGGCCACGTAGAATCCGCTTTCCATTTCGTAAACGGTCATGAGCTTGGGCCTGTTCCCGCAGCCGGTGAGGGTGTCCGTATAGAAGGACTTCTCCAGCTCGTGCTGCCGGCGGTAGATATCGGTGACGTCCTGGGAGAAGACCGTATACCCGGTGATGCGTCCCTTCTCATCGGCGACGGAGCCGATCTGGGCCTGGAGCCAGAAGTTCGCCCCCCCCCGGTCCCTCCCCCGGACCAGTCCGTGCCAGGACTTCCCCTGGCCCAGCCGCTCCTTCAGCTCCCTCCTCTGGTCTTCGCTCAGGTCCCCCGCCTCCGCCCAGAGATAGGATCGGCCCAGCAGGGCCTCCTCCGTCCGGCCGGTCAGGGAGAGGAATTTATCATTCACCCAGGTAATACGGCCCTCGTCGTCGGTATAGAGGACGCAGAGGTTATCCTCCATGGCCTTTTTGAAGACGCCGAACTGGCTCTGCATGGCCTCCCGCTTCAGGCCCGAGCTCAGAATCAGAAGCACCGCGGCGGTTATGAAAAGGAACATGAAAAAGGAGAAGACGAGGATGCGGTTAGTGACCCGGGAGAGGATGGTATGCCGGATCTCCCCCCAGAGCTCCTCCTGCTCCCCTATCTGCGACTCCGCCACGTCCCAGAAGAAGCCCGCCCCGGCGATCCAGCCCAGGGAAGGGATGGGGGCGAGGCAGGCGGTTTTGATTTTTCCCTGCCCCGGGGTCTCGTAAAGGGGCAGATCGTACTCTATGAAACGGGTTCCCCCGTTCTTTCTCAGTTCGGCGAACAGGGGCAGAAAGTCCTCCCTGGTTTCTCCTACCAGGGAGGGGAAATCGTTGCTGAAAATGCAGATGTCATTCCCGTCGAAGAGGAAGTAACCCCGGTCCGTCCGGAGTCCGAAGTTGTCCGTCCGCACCATGCCCAGGATCTCCTCCTCCAGGGCGCCGCCCCCCTTCGGGGAGAGTCGCACCCCATGCTCGATGGCGCTGACGAGCTGGAGAACGCTCTCCCGGGTCAGCTCCCTCTCCCTCTCCCCGTACTGCCGCTTCGTGATCTCACGGCCCCTCACCTCCCCCGCGTCCAGGGAGTCGGCGATGGTGTGGTAGATGAAGAGATCGGAGAAGAGGAGGTAGGCCAGGAGGATGAGGGGCAGCATTATCAGGGCGTAACCCCTGGCCTCTCTTATAAGGATACGGATTCTTTTGTTATGGGTCACGATACTATACTTCTCGCCAGTATGGCCCTTAATCTTTATAAATAGCTGCCATGTCCCCGATGCGGCGCTTCATTTCAGTGCGGACGCGGGGAGGGCTCAGGCACTCGCACCTGTCCCCGAAGCTCAGGAGAATATCGTAGTAGTAATCATTCTCAATAAAGGGAAAAGGCAGGATATAGTGCTCCTCCCCGTCGGGGGGGAACTCCCCCGGTGAGCAATAGTCCAGAACCCGGTCCATAACGGATTTATGGATGCGGATTGTGATTTTCCCCTGCAGGGAGGTCAGGAGATCGGTCATATCCAGCTGCGGCTCCCCATAGTCCCGGGGCTCGAAGACTTCCTCCATTTCCAGGTTTGACATGCGGGTCAGCTTGAACAGGCGGTAATCGTTTCTTCTGCGGCAGAAGCCCTGCCAGTACCAGTGGCTGCCCTTCAGGACGAGCTGGCAGGGTTCGGCGGTACGCACCGTTTTCTCCCCGTACCGGTTCGCGTACTCAAAGGTCAGGACCCGCCTCTCCTGCAGAGCGGTCCTGATCATCTCCAGATAGGCCTGGATGTTCCTGTTCCCCATCCAGGGGCTTAAGTCTATGCGTATCTGATTTGTCTTTAATTCGATGTCCCCCGCCCTGTCGGCGGGGATGAAACTCCTCACCTTCGCCAGGGCGTTCACCGGCCCCTCACCCCCCATCATGCGGGAAAGGCCGTTCAGGCCCGTCAGGATCGCGGAAAGGTCGGCGGCGGTAAAGACCCGGTTATCGATCTTGAATCCGGGCATGATCTCAAAGCCTCCCCCCGCTCCCGGGGTGGAGCGTACGGGGATCCCCGCCATACTGATGGTATCCATGTCCCGGTAGATGGTGCGGGGAGAGACTTCAAACATGTCGGCCAGCTCCCGGGCGCCCAGGCGCTTCCTGTCAAGGAGTACCATGATCAGACTGACAAGTCTGTCGACTTTCATTACCCTGCCCCCAACTTTCTTCTTTTTTTATAAATTGTTGCCATCCAGTTGTCAACATTTACCGGGTATAAAGTAAGAAAATCATTATACCTGTGAGGAGGGTACATCATGCAGAAGAAGGCCTTAGTCGTAATTGATATTCAGAATGACATCACAAAGAATTACAGGGACATTATCGGCAACATCAACATTGCGATTCAGCGGGCGATCGATAATGACATTCATGTTGTTTACGTTCGCCATGAGAACCTGTCCGCCGGAACGAGGAATTTCAAACCCAATACCCCCGGGGCGGATTTCGTCCCGGACCTGAAAGTCCTGTCGGAGAATGTTTTTACGAAATACAAGGGAAACGCCTTAACCAGCGGGGAGTTTACCGATTTTATCGCAAAAAAAGAGATCGGCGAGTTCTACGTAGCGGGAGCCGATGCGGCTCTGTGCGTCAAATCCACCTGCTTCAATCTGCGCAAAGCCGGTTATGTGGTCAACGTCCTGTCCGACGGCATCACAAGCTATGACAAGAGGAAAATCGGGGAGATGCTGGGATATTTCGAAAGCAAGGGCTGTAACATTGTCAGCTCGGAGAACCTTTTCTCCTAATCCTTTTCCATCTCAACGGTGGCTGTGATGCTGAAAATCATGTTGTCGTAACTTCCCCCCGTATCGGCGATGTACTGGGGCTCCGGAACCCAGACATAGGCGGCGCCCACCGTGGCATTGCACATCCATCCGGCCGGAGAGAGGGCGTACCGGGACTGCAGATTGTCCAGATCGATGAGGGGCGATTTGTATAAAACAGAGGGTCTGTCCTTTGGGAAATTGGTGTTGCCGTTATATGATCGGTCCACTTCAAAGAGGATGTAAAACCTTCTTACCCCTTTCAAGTCAAAACAGGGCGCTCTCGAAATCACAAAATCCCCGCAGGTTCTATTCCAGAGGTGTATTCCCCGGCCTGAAACCCCGAAATGAAAGGAGGTAGTAAGGATAGGAATGTCCGGTCCAAGGAATCGAGGCTGAACCTATGATATAATGGAGTTTAATAACATCGGAAAGGAAGAAGGGGATGAAGAGTAAAAAGAAAGCTAGAATCGCCGTTTTTTTTATCTATTGTTTATTATTTTTTCAATAGTCGCCGATGAATTGGCGTGCTTCGCTCAAAGTTCTGCCGAACAGATCATGGTGAAGCTCTATGGCAATGCTCAACTCTTCACCTTCGGACTCCTTTCGAATATATTGTCCGGAGTCCTATTCCTGTCAGCCGCATGGGCACTCTATTCTCTTCTGGGGGAGGTTGATCCCGATGCCTCCCTCCTCTTCCTTATATTGAATTCCGCAGGCGTGATTATACAATGTGTCAGTGTCTTTTTTTTATTCGCGGTTAAGGAC
>QKAI01000496.1 GCA_003246505.1 Spirochaetaceae bacterium
ACTACTTCGCGGGGAGGCTGATCGCCCTGGGGGCGGCCCTGGGCGTGGAGACCCCGGTAAACCGGACCCTCTACCGGATCATCAGAACCCGGGAAAATCTCTTTTCCTGATCAGGAGAAGGCGGCCAGCAGGGTTTCGATTTTCTCCTCCAGGGGAAGCTCAATATCCAGGATGATACCGTAATCCGGCTCCTCCAGGGCGGCGAACTGACTTTTAAGCATGTCCGCCTTGAAGTAGTGCCCCTTCCGGGCGGCCATCCGCCCGTGGATGGTTTCGAAGGAGCCCTTCAGGTAGACCCACTTCAGAGGTTCCGCCAGCCCCTCCTCCAGGAAGCGGCGATAGGACTCCTTGAGGGCGGAACAGGTGAAGACCGCCGAATCGCCCCGGCCCTGAATCTCCTTCACCGATTCCCGGATCGCCCCCAGCCAGGGCCAGCGGTCATCATCGGTGAGGGGTGTGCCCGAGGACATCTTTTTTATGTTTTCCTCCGGATGGAAGCTGTCCGCCTCGTGGTAGGGAAGGCCCAGGCGGGCGGCGGTTCTCTCCCCCAGGGTGGTCTTGCCGCATCCGCTCACCCCCATTATCATGATTACCATAGTCGATCCTCCCCTTTCTGACTGATCTTCAGAGTAATACAGCTATCCCCGGCTGTCAAATTTATACTATAATCCGCCCATGGTACTGGTGAATCCCCCCTCTGTGCGAAACTGCGAACCCCCTCCCGGGCTGGCCCGGCTGGCCGGCGCCCTGATGGGGGCGGGGGAGCCGGTCCATCTCATAGACGGGGCCCAGGAGGGGTGGGAGATGCTCCTGCGCCGGGATCCGGCAACCCGGGAAAAGGGGGACCGCATCGTAAAGACCCTCACCACGGCCCGGGGCTACTCCTCCTTCGACCGGTACAAAAAAAACCTGTCCGACATGAATTTTCTGGCCGGGGCCGCCCTCCCCGACGGGATCCGCCTCACCCCCGCCGATTACCGGGACGCCTCACTTTCCCCCCTCCGCAGCGATGACATCCGCCATGTCCTGGAACACCCGGAGGAGAACCCCTTCTTCCCCTGGTTCGAACACCGCTTCGACGATCTGTTCGCCGGAGGCGAGACCCGGCTGGGCATCTCCCTGGGATTTCAGAGCCAGGTACTGACGGCGGCGGCCCTCATGGGTTATGTGAAAAGGCAATATCCCGGTGTAAGCCTCGCCCTGGGCGGGGGCATGATCTCCTCCTGGGCCCGAAGCCCGGGACTGGAAAAACTACCCTTCCCCGCGGACGCCCTGATAGCCGGCCGGGGGGAGGAGGCCATCGTCCGGTTCTGCGGCAGGGAGTGGGCCGGGGAGGGACAGCCCTTCTACGGCGACCTCTACCGCAACCGCTACATCGCCCCGGTCCCCATTCTGCCCTACTCCGCCTCGGACAGCTGCTCCTGGAAGCGGTGCACCTTCTGCGCCGAAAGATGGGAGGATTACCCCTACCGGGAGAGAGACAGGGACAGGACCCTGGCGGACCTGAGGGAGCTGGGGGAAAAACACGCCATCGGTATGATCCACCTGACCGACAGCGAGATCAGCCCCGCCCTGCTGGCCGGGCTGGCGGTGAATCCCCCCGGAATTCCCTGGTACGGGTTCAGCCGCTTCCTGAATGAGATGACCGATCCGGATTACTGCCGCCGCCTGGCCCGGTCCGGCTGCCGCATGCTCTGCATGGGACTGGAATCGGGGGACCAGGGGGTGCTGAACGCTCTCAAGAAGGGCATCCGCCTGGACCACGTGTCCGCCATTCTCAGAAATCTGAAGGAAGCGGGCATCGGCACCTTCCTCTACCTCCTCTTCGGAACCCCCGCCGAAGACAGGGACGCCGCCCTGCGCTCCCGGGATTTCGTCCTTGCCAACCGGGACCATATCGATTTCATGAATCTGGCCGTCTTCACCATGCCCCGGGTCAGCGGGGAAACCTCCCTGGTGGAGACGGGGGAATTCTACGAGGGAGACCTCTCCCAGTCGGTGGATTTCCTCCATCCCTCCGGGTGGAGCCGCCGCCGGGTACGGGAGTTTCTGGACAGGGACTTCCGGGGAATACCGGTGCTGCGGACGATCGACCGGCGGATGCCCCCGGTGTACACCTCAAGCCACGCCCCCTTCTTCCTGAAATCTCATTGACTTCCCCCCCCAACCGTGCTACAAGGAAGGAATGGACAACAGAAAAACCCATCCCCTCTTCGCCACCCTCTTCTCCCTGAGAGGAACGCCGGCGGTCAGCATCTACACGGAGCCCCTCTGGGGCATTCCCTATTATCTGTACGTCACCTACGCCTCCCTCTACATGCTGGCCCTGGGCCTGAACGAAGCGCAGATCGGACTCCTGGCCTCCTTCGGCCTGGCCTGTCAGATCTTCTTCACCCTCATAAGCGGGGCGGTGACGGACAAGCTGGGGAGGCGTTGGACCACCTTCATCTTCGATACGGTCAGCTGGGGCATCTCCACCTTCATCTGGGCCATCGCACAGAACGTCTATTTCTTCCTGGCGGCGGCCTTTTTTAACAGCGTTTTCAAAATCACCATGAATTCCTGGACCCTGCTTCTGACCGAGGACGCCCCCAAGGACAAGCTCGTCCACATCTACACCTGGATTCAGATCGCCCTGCTTCTCTCGGGCTTCTTCGCCCCCCTGGCGGGAATGCTGGTGGACCGGATGACCCTGGTTCCCGCGGTCCGGCTCATTTACGCCTTCGCCTGCGTCTCCATGGTCACCAAATTCGTCCTGCTTCTCCTTTTCAGCCGGGAAACGGAACGGGGGAAAATCCGCTTGGAGGAAACCCGGGGAGTCCCCCTCTACAAACTGGTGGGGGGGCTTAAGGGGAGCTTCGGGAAATTCCTCCGCACCCCCCAGACCCTCAAGGCCTTTTTCATCGCCCTCTCCATCGCCATCTACACCATCATGAAGGATACCTTCTGGTCCATCCAGGTGTTTAAGAACCTGCAGTTCTCCGAGAGCAGCATAGCCCTTTTTCCCCTTATCAAATCGGTGACCATGCTCGCCGTGTTCCTGGGGGCGACCCCCTTCTTCCACGGAAACCGGTTCAAGACGCCCCTCTCCCTGGGGTTTCTCGTCCTGGCCGCGGCCAACGTCCTGCTGATCCTCTGCCCCCCCAACAATTACGCCGTCCTGATCGCCAGCACCGTGCTGGACGCCCTGGCCCTGGCCTTCATCCGCCCCTGGATGGACACACTCACCTACAAGGCGGTGGAGGATGAGGACCGGGCGGGCATCGTGGCGGTCATGAACCTGCTCACGGTCATTCTCACCACCCCCTTCGGCTGGCTGGGGGGAGTTCTGGCGGGGCGCAACCCGGCCTATCCCTTCATCCTGGTCATCGCCCTGGCCCTGGCCGCCATGGCCATCGTCCTGTCCATCCACCGGATAGATCAGGACGCCTGAGGGGGGCCGGAGTGGATAAACCCGTATCGGTCATCATCGTGGGCGCCGGGCACCGGGCCCTGATCTACGCCTCCCTGGCCCTGGAACATCCGGAGCTCATGACCATCACCGGGGTGGCCGACCCCTCCCCGGCCAGCCGGAAAATCGCCCGGGAGATGTTCCGCCTCCCCCCGGAGCGCTGCTGGGAGAGCGCCGAGGAGCTGGCCCGACTGCCCCGCCAGGCCGACGGAATCATCAACGGCACCATGGACCACCAGCACGTGCCC
>QKAI01000059.1 GCA_003246505.1 Spirochaetaceae bacterium
GGACCGGATGGTGAAGAAATGGGATACCGCCACGGGGGAGCTCCTGGAGTCCATGAAGGGGCACAAGAGCTACGTCTACGGCGTGACGGTGAGCCCCGACGGGAGCCGGATCGCCTCGGTGGGATCGGACAACCTCCTGATCCTCTGGGACAGCGCCACGGGGGATCTGGAGGAAAAGAAGAAGAACGCCCACTTCAAGGCGATCTACTCGGTGGCCTACTCCGCCGACGGGAACACCCTGTTCACCGCCAGCGCGGACAACTTCATCAAGGTCTGGGACGCCGCTTCCCTTGACCTGAAGGAAACCCTTAAGGGGCACAGCAACGAGGTGACCGCCATGGCGGTGAGCCCCGACGGCAGCCGCCTCGTCACGGGGAGCCGGGATCAGACGATCCTGGTGTGGAATACGGGAACCCTCTCCCTGGAGGGCTCGGTGGATTTCCCCCAGAACGTATCCGTGGTGGGAATAGACTTTGAAGACGCCCGGACCGCCGTGGTCGGGGACAGCAACGGGGCCCTGGTGGATATCGATCTGGACCAGCTGGCCGTCACCAAGGAGACCGTCATCGAACCGATGAAATCGATGGTGAGATTCTAGCAATCAGCATTACACGGGAAATTTCTTAAGAAGACAACAAAGAAAGGACAAGAGAATGAACTGGAGCGAACTGGCACCGAAAGTAAAATTTGAGAGCCTGAACGGAAAAGATCAACCAAAAAACATGTTTCCCGGCTTTTCCATTTGGGACTGGGGGACGGGACGTTTTTCCCAGACCCTGGGGGGAATGAAAACGGCGTTCCCCGGCGGCGAGATCGTCATCGTGGACTACGAATACGAGCACTCCCGCAACATGAGGGCCCCCTCCTCGGTGGGGATGCAGCGGGGTCTGACCCTCTGCTTTCTCAGGCATCCCTCGCTGAACCTGCCCGAGATGCACGTGAGGAACGAGGCGCCCATCCAGAAGGTGTTCAAGAGGGCCATAGGCCGGCACGACATCTTCTTCGCGGAGGATCCGGAGTTTTCCGAACGTTTCGAAGTGCAGGGACCGGAGGCGAAGGTGCACCAGCTCTTCCGCCCCGAGGTGAGGAGCTACTTCCTCAGGCACTTCGAGTTCGCCCCCCTTCGGATGGAGACGGCGGGAGATACGATTCTCCTCCACTTCGGCATGATGATCAGCCCCGATGATTCCCGGCTTCTCATCTACAGGATTATGGAAATCGCAGGGTTCTGGGCCAAGGACAAGATAGATTACGAAGTCCCCCCGGAATTCTTTTTCAAGGCGGAAGCCTGATATCGGATCAAAAACAAGGAGAAAACAATGGCAACAATAATGGATAAGGAAATGATTGCAGTGGACGCGCCCTCTTTCGAGGAGATCAAGGAAAGGCTCCTCGCCGCGGGGGTGGAAACGGTTCGTCTGGAATATATAGACATACTGGGCGTGAACAGGGGGAAAATCCTCCCCATCGAGATGCTGGAGGATATGTTCGAGGACGGCATCGCCTTCTGCGCCGCCATCATGGCCATCGGCTATGACAACGACGTGTCCGATGTGGAGGGCCTCTCCTCCTACAACTACGATGACTTCAAGGTCATGCCCGATCCCACCAAGGTCTTCCTCCTGCCCTACCAGGAGAAGACGGCCCTGATCCTGGGGGACATCTACTACCACGGGGAGAAGATGAAGCAGTCACCCCGCTGGTTCCTCAAGAACATGATCGAGGAGTACCGCAAGCTGGGCTACGACCCCATCGCCGCATCGGAGATGGAGTTCTTCCTCTTCAACAAGGACGGCCAGGGGGAGATGAAGCCCTATACGAACGAGACGGGCAACTGCTATACGAGCAACGTGAGAATCGATCCCAAGGATTTCTTCAAGGAACTGACCAAAACCCTCAAGGGTCTCGATTTCAACGTCCTCTATATGAACCACGAGTTCTACTCCGGCCAGTACGAGTACAACTGGAAGCATGCCCCCGCCCTCAGGGCCGCCGACGAGACGGCCATCTTCAAGGGCATCTGCAAGGACCTGGCGGAGCAGAAGGACATGGTGGCCACCTTCATGGGACGGCCCAAGAACGACAACGGGGGCAGCGGCTGCCACTTCCACTTCTCCCTGAACGACCTGGCCACCGGGAAGAACGCCTTCGACGATCCCACCCAGCCCCAGGGCATGTCCAAGGTGATGAGGCACTTCGTGGCCGGCGTCCTGAAGCACGCCCCCGCCCTGGTCGCCTTCCTGGCCCCCACGATCAACTGCTACAAGAGATTCCTCCCCGACTCCTTCGCCCCCTACTACATCGGATGGGGCTACGACAACCGGACCACCTTCGTGAGAATCCCCGGGGAGAGGGGACGGGCCACCCGGGCGGAGATCCGGGCGGGAAGCGCCGCGTCCAACCCCTATCTGGCCCTGGCCTCGATCCTGGCCGCCGGCCTGGACGGCATCAAGAATGAGCTGGAACCGCCCGCGATCGTCACCACGGACCTTTACAACGACGCGTCCCTGGAAAGAAAAGTGGTTCCCAAGAGCCTTTTCCGGGCCCTGAGGGAGCTGGAGGCGGACGAATGGATGTGCCAGATGGCCGGTAAGGACCTGATCAACAACTTCGTGGCCGTGAAGAACCATGAGGTGGATGCCTTCATCAACTACGTGACCGACTGGGAGTGGGACTTCTATTCCTATCACGTATAAGGACACCGTTTAACAACACAAGACAGGAGAATTAACTACCATGTGCGGAATTGCAGGAATAATGACTTCCGAGGGGATGGGTGTGCCCGAAAAACTGCTGGATATGCTGGATCTGATCCAGCACCGCGGTCCCGATGCGGCGGGCATCGCCTTCTTCGACAAGTCGGAAAAAACGAATATACGGGTCTCCTATACGGGGGCGGGCAAGAAGGAGGAGCTGCTGGCCCTCCTGGACGGGGCGGCGGATTACCAGGTGGAGAAACTCTTCACCTCCGGGCCGGTCTACGGTTTCGTGGAGGCCTCCCTCACCCTCAAGGAGGGTACCCTGAAGGAGCTCCACGAGAGGATCAACCGGACCGAGGGCCTCTATGTCCACTCCCTGGGGGACAGCCTGAACATCTATAAGGACGGGGGGAGCGTCAACCGCCTCCAGAGTATCCACGACATTAAGAAGTCCGTGACCACCCACGGGATCGGCCATGTGAGAATGGCCACGGAGAGCGCCGAGGACATCAACGCGGCCCATCCCTTCGTGTCCCCCTTCTACCCGGACCTGGCCATCGTCCACAACGGGCAGTTCACCAACTACTTCAACGTGCGCCGGTTCCTGGAGGCCAAGGGGGCCATATTCAAGACCCAGAACGACTCGGAAGCGGCCAGCCACCTGATCGCCTGGGCCATGAATGAAAACGGGGGGGACCTGGAGGCGGCCCTGCGCTACGCCCTGGAAGAACTGGACGGGGTGTTCTGCATCATGGCGGCCACCCCCACCCAGATGGGCATCGTGAAGGACCGGCTGGGCATCAAGCCCCTCCTGCTCTTCGAGAAGGACGGGATTACCCTGCTCGGATCGGAGCAGATCGAGTTCACCACCATTTTTCCCGACGTCTATGCGGAAGAACTGGCCCCCGGGGAGGTGAGAGTATGGAATTTGTAGATGCCAAAACCCTATCCGGCAAGGACCTGAACGTTATCCTCAAGGAG
>QKAI01000029.1 GCA_003246505.1 Spirochaetaceae bacterium
TCCCCTGTCCCTTGGCAATAGAAGGGATTACTTGATTATTAATATTGTCTGTTAGGAGCCTTTCTTAATTAAATTAGCTGAGTTACCAAAGAGAATTAGCAGACTTTTCTAAAATATTTAAGTAGGTTACCAAAAATCCGGAATATTCAATGAAAACGGGGGGATTGTTCTGTGCCGACAACGGCTTATGGCAATAAAAACCCCTTCTCCCGCCGGGCAGAGCGGGAAAAAGAGGGAATACTTCGGCGGGGCCACCGTCAAGGGAATTGATCATGGAGAGCAGGGATTACAGGGCGGCCCTTCAGATCTCCCTGACCTGATGGCTCGCTCTCGGTCGGGACTGGTTTCTGTCCAGGGCCCCGCCTACGGGATTCCCGATCCCGATTGTTTCGGGTATGGGCCTGGGAGAAGCTTGCCTGGTAAGTGGCAGAACCCCGGCCCTGGCTTGGGTCAGCGGACCTCGGGGTGAATCAGGCAGTGTATATCCGAAAGAGAACGTTCCAGCCGGGAGACGCAGTCATGGGCTTCCTTAAGCTTGATATCATCGGGGAAATACCCGTGGAAGGACACCTCCACATGCCGGCCGTACCTGTGGTATTTGAAGTTGTGCAGCTCCCCCATCTCTGGGGTGATCTCCCGGGCCGTTTCCTCTATGCGGACCCTCAGTTTCTCCGGGATTGTCTCCCCCATGATGCTTTTCACCGTGTCCCGGATGATCTCGAAGGCGGCATAAAGGATCATGGCGGCGACGATGATACCCAGAACCCCGTCGATACGGGGGAGGCGGGAGTTCAGAAAGATGCCGATGAGGATGATCACAGAGGAGAGGGCGTCGCTTCTGTGGTGCCAGCCGTCCGCCACCAGGGCCCGGGAATCCCGTCTTTTTCCGATTCCGATGGAAAGCCGGGCAAGTCCCTCCTTGAGAATGATGGTCAGGATCATGATGACCGCCGAAGAGAGGTCGTAGCGAACCGCGGCGGCGGGGGAGAGGAGGCAGAGAAGGGATTCCTTAAAAAAACGGTATCCTATCAGGGCCAGCATGGCTCCCACGAGGATGCTCGTCATCTCTTCGAACCGGCCGAAGCCATAGGGGTGCTTCTCGTTGCCCGGCCTATTGGAAATCCAGATTCCCCCCATGACGATCAGGGAACTGATGGAATCGGAGAGGGTATGCCAGGCGTCCGCTTTGATCGCGATCGATTGATTCCTGATGCCGATGGCGTATTTAAACAGGAAAAGAATAAGATTCACAATAAGGGATATTGTGACGACCGAATACTTTCTTTCAAAAAATTTAATCACGGAATCCTCCCGATCGAAAATCGACAAGGATATCCTACGGGCATGAAAAAACCTGCAGTTCACCCTCATCGGTGGTCCCACAGGTTCATCCCGCTGCATCTCTATGCCCGGCTACGCCATTTCTGACTGCCTGATCCAAAAATCTCGATAATAATATTTCGGGAGAATAATATATTTCCGGGGATTATTCAACCCCCGGGATATGGCCGCCCGCCCCCGGGGAAATTTCGCGGACTATATTGACTATTGAAAAAGTAGTCATTATACTGGAAATAGGATAGGGGGGTACCCTATGGCGAGGAGCAAAGCATGAGAAAGGCCCATCATTCCTATGAGGATAAGGCTGATATGGTAAAGCGTTTGAACCGCATCGAAGGCCAGATCCGCGGTATCGGCAGAATGATTGAGGAGGATGTCTACTGCGACGATATCCTCCACCAGTTCATGAGCGTGGAATCGGCCATAGGGGGAGTGAAAACCCAGCTTCTGGAAGCCCATATGAAAAGCTGCGTCGTGGAACAGATACGTTCCGGCCGGACGGAGGTGATAGATGAGCTATCCAGGACTATAAGGAAGATGATCCGTTAGGAGGTTATCATGGAAATCATCCAGTTGAATATACAGGGCATGACATGCGCGTCCTGCGTGGCCCACGTGGAGAAGGGAATCAGGAAACGGGAAGGGATAGACATGGCTTCGGTCAATCTGGCCACGGACAAGGCTACAGTCAGTTACGACCCCTCGGTCATCTCCCCGGAGGATATCATCCAGAGCGTGGTGGATTCGGGCTACGGGGCCTCCCTCCCCGGGAAAGGGGATGGGGATGAGGAAAAGGCCCAAATGGGAAGGGTCCGCCGGCAGCTGATCCTCTCCGCCTCGCTTAGCTTTCCCCTTCTCCTGGCCATGTTCGCGGGGATTTTTCGGATAGGGATTCTGATGTTCCTCCACAATCCCCTGCTCCAGCTCCTCCTGGCGACGCCGGTGCAGTTTTTCATAGGATTCCGGTTCTACCGGGCGGGGTGGAAGTCCCTGAGGGCGGGAAGCCCGGGCATGGATGTGCTCGTCGCCCTGGGAACGACGGCGGCCTACTTCTACAGCGTCTATAACGGCTTCATCGCTCCCCTGACCGGAAGCCCGTCGGGGGGGCTCTATTTCGAAGCCTCATCCCTCATCATCACCCTGATTCTCCTGGGAAAGTACTTCGAGAGCCGGGCCAAGGGAAAAACCTCGGAGGCGATTAAGAAGCTTATGGGGCTGCAGCCCAAGACGGCCCAGGTGATAAGGGACGGTTCCCCGGTCGAGATCCCCCTGAGCGACGTCATCCCCGGGGACATCGTCCTCATCAGGCCCGGGGAGAGGATTCCCGTTGACGGAGTCGTCCGGGAGGGGATCTCCGCAGTGGACGAGAGCACCATCACCGGTGAGAGCATGCCCGTCGAGAAAGGGCCCGGCGATCCTGTCGTCGGGGGAACCATCAACAGCTACGGGGCCCTGAGGATGGAGGCCCAGCGGGTGGGGAAGGATTCCGTCCTTTCCCGGATCATAGCCATAGTGGAAGAGGCCCAGGGGTCGAAGGCCCCCATCCAGCAGCTCGCCGACAGGGTCGCTTCCGTCTTCGTGCCCGTGGTGCTCGCCATCGCCCTGCTGACATTCCTCATCTGGTGGCTCGCCGTGGGCTCCCTCTCCCAGGGGCTCATCGCCGCCGTCTCCGTCCTGGTCATCGCCTGTCCCTGCGCCCTCGGCCTGGCCACTCCCACCGCCATCATGGTGGGGACCGGTCTGGGGGCCCAGAGGGGGATTCTCATAAGGAACGGGGAAGTCCTGCAGAGGGCGGGAGCGCTGACCTCCCTCGTCCTGGATAAAACGGGCACCATCACCGAGGGGAGGCCCGAACTCCGGGAGATCCTTCCCCTGGGGTCCGCCGGAATGTCCCGGGAGGAGATGCTGACCCTGGCCGCTTCCCTGGAGCATGTCTCCGAGCACCCCCTGGCCAGGGCCGTCGTGAAGGGGGCGGAGGAGAAGGGCCTGCCCCTCGCCGAAGTCCTGGACTTCACCTCCCTCCCGGGTAAGGGCGTCACCGGCCTTGTCAAGGGGGAGAGATACTTCATCGGGACGGAGGGATACGTCGGGACCGTCCTGGACCCGTCCGCCCTCAGGGCCATGGGGAAGGAGAAAATTCGCCTCGAGGAGGCGGGCAACACCGTGGTCATTCTGGCTTCGGAGAGGGAGATCCTGGGGCTGCTGGCCATTGCGGACAGGATCAAAAAACATTCCCGGGAGGCGGTCGAGCTTCTGAAAAAACTCGGCCTGGACATCTATATGATAACCGGGGACAACCGGAGGACCGCCGAATCCATCGCCCGGGAAGCGGGAATCGGCAATGTCCTCTCCGAAGTGCTCCCCGAGGGGAAGGCGGAGGAAGTGAGGAAGCTCCAGGCGGCGGGACGGGTCGTCGCCATGGCCGGGGACGGGGTGAATGACTCCCCCGCTCTGGCCACTTCGGACCTGGGAATCGCCATGGGGGGAGGGTCGGATATCGCCATGGAATCGGCGGACATCACCCTCATGAGGGGGGATCTGAGGGAGATCGCCACGGCGATAGATCTCTCCCGGCGGACGATGGGGAAGATCAAACAGAATCTTTTCTGGGCTTTCTTCTATAACTCCGTGGGCATCCCCTTCGCAGCCCTGGGGTTTCTGAATCCCATCATCGCCGGGGCGGCCATGGCGTTCAGTTCCCTATCCGTGGTCAGCAACTCTCTCAGTCTGAAGAGATTCGACAGGAAGAGATCAATATCCATTAGGAAGAAAAATATTCCCGAGGAGGAAAGAAACATGAAGGCATCGATCATTGTGGAAGGAATGTCCTGCGGCCATTGCAAGATGGCCGTGGAGAAGGCGGCACTCTCCGTAGAAACGGTTAAGAAGGCGGAGGTGGATCTTAAGAAGAAGGAGCTGACCGTCGAACTGTCAGGTGAGAACGGAGCTGCTCTGGAGGAGATCAAATCGGCCGTGAAAAACGCCGGTTACGATCCACGGTAAACTGTGAGTCATGCTATGAAAGGGATATGGCGGAGAATCCGGGGGGCATGGGTGAACTATCTGGAAAGACTGGCCCGGGCGAATGGGAAGAACTGGGGCGGTCAGAGACTGGATTGCTGCGATTTGAACAGGAAAAAGAAATAATTCAGCTTCCATTCATACCTAGTTCATATCTTTCCGGTAGTCTATATAGAAAAAGGAGGTCGGAATGTACGGCACATTTGGACGCTATTGCGATGGATTCCTGAATTTCGGGAGAATGAATTACGGAGGCATAACCACCATGATAATCGGACTGGTCCTGATAGCTGCGGTTGTCTATTTCATAGTGAAGGGACGCCGGGGGGTATCCACTGAATCACCCCTGGATCTTCTCCAGAGAAGATTCGTCAACGGCGAAATAAGCGAGGACGAATACCGGATGAAGAAAGAAATTCTGGGAAAGAAATAAAAGATCCCCCCGATCCCCCCCCCCGCAGGGCTCTGCGGGGGGGAGGGGCTTTAAATCCGGATCAGCTCGTAATCCCGGCTTCCCAGGCCGATCTTCACGGCGTGGTCCATGCAGGTCTGCCAGTCCGTGTCCGGGTGGGTCATGACGAAATGATCCTCCCCGTCCCCGTGGCCGCGGGCCTCCAGGTTGTCCCCCAGGATGCTTCCGTCGATGGCGGGCATGGCGTTGGACAGGTCGGCGCAGGCCACGTCCAGGGCCACCGGGTCGAAGGAGGCCAGCATGCCCACGTCGGGGATGATGGGGATGTCGTTCTCCGAGTGGCAGTCGCAGTTGGGGGAGACGTCGCAGATGAGGGAGATGTGGAAGCAGGGCCTCCCCTTGGTGACGGCCAGGCTGTACTCGGCCATCTTCCTGTTCAGGTCGGGGACGGTGGCGCCCCAGTCGGTCATGATGGCATCCTTGGGACAGATCGCCAGGCAGCGGCCGCAGCCCACGCACCTGTCCTTGTCTATCACCGCCTTGCCGCCGGAAATGACCGGGGCGTCGTGGGCGCAGATCTTGAGGCAGGCGCCGCATCCGATGCAGTTGTCCGGATGCACCGTGGGCTTGCCCGAGCTGTGCTGCTCCATTTTGCCCGCCCGGGAGCCGCAGCCCATGCCGATGTTCTTGAGGGCCCCCCCGAATCCGGTGGCCTCGTGGCCCTTGAAGTGGGTCAGGGAGATGAATACGTCCGCATCCATGATCGCCTGCCCGATTTTGGCTTCCTTCACATACTCCCCGTTCACCGGGACCAGAGCCTCGTCGGTGCCCTTCAGGCCGTCGGCGATGATCACGTGGCAGCCGGTCTGCAGGGGGGAGAACCCGTTCATATAGGCCGTTTCAATATGGTCCAGGGCGTTCTTCCGGCTGCCCACGTAGAGGGTGTTGCAGTCGGTGAGGAAGGGCTTGCCCCCCCTCTCCTTTACGTAATCCGCCACGACCTTGGCGTAGTTGGGCCGGAGGAAGGCCAGGTTGCCGTACTCCCCGAAGTGGAGTTTTATGGCGGCGTACTTATCGGTGAAATCGATTTCCTCAAAACCGGCCTCCTTCATGAGGCGGTGCAGTTTCTGGAGCAGATTTTCCCGGTAGGTGGCTTTGAAGGTGGTGAAAAAAACGGTGGATTGAGACATGGAATACTCCCTTGATTGCTGTTTTTCCTAAGCATACAACTTTGAGTCCACTTCAGGTCAAGGGAAATGACTAAAAAGTCAGAGACTTCCCGGGAATTCCCTCTCCCCCCCCGCGGTGAATGTCAGCGCCCCCTCTCCGGTGCGGCGGATGTAAACGATGAGCTTCCCCTTCCTGGTCGAGCGGGCCGGGGAGGCGTAGGGCGTATTGTCGCAGAGGTTCCCGTTCTCAAGGCCGATGATTTCCCCGGGCCCGGAGAGGCGGGGGGTCAGGGTGACGAGCTGGTCTCCGATCCCTCCTACGTGGAGCATGTGAACCGCATCGCCAACTCCACTCCCCTTCTCATCACGGGAAAACTGGACGGGGCCGACTGCTACCAGGTCAATATCGATGAGGGCCAGTCCATGGAGATCCTCCTGGAGTATCTCATAGATCTGGGCCATGAGGAGATCGCCCTCATGGGGGGGCGGAACGATGTGAAGTCCACCATCGAAAAGAGATACCGCTACCGTCAGCTCCTTCAGAAGCACCACATCGAAGTGAAGGACGAATATATCGCCGAAAGCGATTCCTACGATACGGAGGGGGGGTACTCCTGCATGAAGGAGTTCCTGGGCCGCCGGATACCCTTGCCCACGGCCATTATCGCGATAAACGACTTTACCTGCATGGGGATCATGCGCTGTCTGATGGAAGAGGGGTACCGCATCCCCGAGGACGTGTCCCTGGTCAGTTTCGACAATACCTACATTGCGGAAACCAGCCTCCCCCAGCTCACCAGCGTGGGCCACGACTACCGCCAATTCGGCGAGACCCTCATAGAGACGGCGATGGGCGCCATCCGCCATGGGAACCCCCAGAGGATGACCCTGGTGGGTTCGGAGCTGATCGTCCGGGAATCCTCCCGGCGCCGCCCGGGGAGCTCCTCCTAGCCCAGATCCTTCTGAATCCGGAGAAAGCTTTCCCTGTCCAGCCTGTAGAAAAACAGAATACCCATGGAGAGAAGCAGGCAGGCCGCGGGGATGAAGGTGAGGGTGCTTTTGATGCCTTCCAGGGCCCTGGCGCTCTGCTCCGGCCGGCGGGATACGTATCCGGAAAGCTCAAGGACCAGGGCGGCGATGCCCCCGGCCAGGGCGGTGGCCAGTTTCTGGCTGAAGCTGAAGAAGGAGTAGATGACCCCTTCGGTGCGCTTTCCCGTTTTCCACTCCCCGTATTCCACCGTATCCGGGAGCATGGCCCAGCCCAGGGTGGACACCACGGTGATCCCGAAGCTGCCGAAGGCGGCGGAGGCCAGCACGGCGGCCAGGTTCCCCGCGGGAACGAAATGGAATATCACCGATCCCGCGATGGCCAGGGCCGCGCCGATATTGTAAGTCCCCCTTTTGTCCCACCTCCGGCAGGCCGCGGGGATGAGCAGATTCGCCCCCCCCATGGCCAGGACCACCGTCCCCATGAAAAGGGGCAGCAGGGAACTGTTCCCCATGTTGTAGGTCACGAAGTAGATGACCGACGCCTCCCGCACATACTCCGCCGTGGCCCCGATCAGGAAAGCGGCGGTGAGGACGATGAGGGGGGTGTTCTTTCCCAGCAGGGGGAGCAGCTCCTTCAGGGTATACCGGTCGCGGATCTCCCCTTCCGGGCGATCGCCCCCCGCGCCGGCGGTGGCATGGAAGCAGATCTGGTAGAGCCCCAGGGCCAGAGCCGCGTAGAGGAGGGTGGTGAGGAGGTAACCCCTTTCCGGTCGCGAGAAGAGGTTTACCAGGGGCTCGGTGGCCACGGAGACGATGATGACCCCGGCCAGCATGAAGAGCATGCGCACCGAGGAGAGGGAGGTCCTCTCCTCCGGGTCGGAGGTCAGCTCCGCCGTCATGGAGGCGTAGGCGATGCTGACGACCGTATAGAGCATGCCCCAGAGGACGTAGGTGACGGAGGCGTAGAGGATCCGTCCGGCCGGGGAGAGGGCGGGGGCGTGGAAGAGGAGGACCGTGACCGCCGCCAGGGGCAGGGAGGCGTAGCGCAGGTAGACCCGGGACTTCCCGTGCCGCGACCGGGTATGGTCGATGATGACGCCCATCATGGGGTCGTTCACCCCGTCCCAGATGCGGGCGGCGAGAAAGAGGATTCCCGCGGCGATGGGGGGGATCCCGGCGATGTCCGTGTAAAAGAAAAGCAGGTAGAGCACGGAGAGCTGGAACATCAGATTGTTGGCCAGATCCCCCAGGGCGTAGCCGATTTTAGTCTTGCCTGTCAGCATGGATATCCTCCTCCACGAAATGGCTCCGGCAGATGCGGGCGTAGTACCGGGCGCTGGGGCGGATCCTCCGTTCCATGGTAGGGTAATCGATCTCCACCAGGCCGAATTTGGGGCCGTAGCCGTCGTTCCACTCCAGATTGTCCATCAGGGACCAGTGGTAGTAGCGCATGACCGGTATCCCCCGGTCCCTGAGATGTTTCAGCTCCCGCAGGTGCTCCCTTATGAAAAGGGCCCGCTTGGCATCGGAGGCGTCGGCCAGGCCGTTTTCCGTGATGTAAAGGGGAAGGCGGTACTTCTCCCAGCAGGCCGAAGCCACATCGTAGAGCCCCCGGGGATAGATCTCCCAGCCCAGGTCGGTCTTCCTCTCCTCCTCCAGGGACGGGTCGAAGCGGATGTCCCCGAAGCGGGAGATGATGTGCCGGGAGTAGTAGTTTATGCCGATGAAGTCGCAGAACCGCCCCCGGCCCCGGGGTCGCCCCCATCCCAGGGGAGGGAGGAGCCTTCCCCTTATCATGCCCTCCAGGAAGATCGTCTCGAAAAGGTAGACCGTGAGGAATTTTCCCAGGAGGGGGATCGGTCTCAGGCGGGAGGCCTCGAACCGGGCCAGATGGTGGACGATCCCCACCCTTGTCTCCCCGGGGAAGTTATGCTCCTTCCTTATTCTGTGGATCAGGGAGTAGCATCTCAGGTGGGCCAGAACCAGATTGCGGGAAACACGGAAATAGGACTTCATATCCCCCCTGTGCCCGGGGGGGTACTTCCCGTCCATGTAGGTATCGTTGGCGAAGACATTGGGCTCGTTGATGACGCACCATTCGCTGACCAGGTCCCCCAGGGAGGACACCGCCTTCCCGCAGAATTCCAGGAAGTCATCCACCGCCTCCTCTCCCAGCCATCCCCCCCGGTCCTGGAACCACTGGGGGCAGGAGAAGTGGTGCAGGGTCACCAGGGGGAGGATGTTCCTCTCCCTCAGGAGGGATAACTCCTCCCGGTAGTGGCCGATCCCTTCGGCGGACCAGGTCCCCCGCTCCGGTTCGATGCGGCTCCATTCGACGCTCATCCGGTAGCACCGGTGCCCCATCCGGGCCATCAGCTCCGTATCCTCCCGGAAGCGGTTCCAGTGGTCCGCCCCGGTCAGGCTGCTCTCGCCGTCTCCCACTTTCCCCTGGAGGGACCAGGCGTACCAGTTGACCCCCCTGTCCCCCCCCTCGATCTGGGTGGCGGCGGTGGCGGAACCGAGGAGCAGGTCCCCGGGAAGGTCGAATCCTCTCATAGGGCCTCCTCTCTCCGGGCGAGGTATTCCAGATAGATGCCTATCTGGCTCTTCACCATATCCATTCCGGATATCCCGAATTCCCTACCGATGAGATCTCCCCTGAGGGCTATCCTCTGGGCGGCGCTGAGGAGAAAGGTGGTTACCGTGGGGACGAACACAGAGAGGGGGCAGTCCGTTCGGATGGAGCCGTCGCTCCGGCCGATGAGGAGTATCCCGCCCAGAAGCTCCTCGGTGACATGGGCGGTCCGGACGAACCGTTCCTCCCGCTCCGGATCGGGCCTGTAGGGATTGGAATCGGCGAAGGCGAAATCGAACTCCCCCATGAAGCGGATCATGTTCCGGTGCTCCGTCATGTAGGAACTGAGCCCTTCGAGGAAAAGGCGGAATCTCTCCAGGCCGGTTCCCGAAAGGCTGTGGAAGAGCTCCCTCTGGAAAGAGTTCATCCCTTCCATCATATTTATGACCGCTTCGTAGATCAGATCTTCCCGCAGGGGGAAATAACGGTAGAGGGTGCGGCGGTGGCAGCCGGCCTTCAGGGCAATCTCCTCCATGGAGGTCGTCGCAAGACCCTTTTCCAACAGGAGGGCCTCCGCCGCTGTTATAATGCTTTCCCTGGTCCGGTCCCTTTTATCCATATCTACTCCATAATGTCACAATCTGTGGCATTATGGTAAACCGGAATGGGGGAAAGGTCAAGGAAAATCCCCCCCGGGACAGACCGCAGAGCCTTAGCGGTTGTCCGGCCCTTCCTCCCCCTTAGGCCCGGAGAGGGTTTTCACCGCATACATGAGATTCCCGTCCCAATCGATGAGGAGTGTTCCGCAGAAGAGACAGTTGATCCTGTCCCTGTCGTGAACGGGAAGTTTGATTTCGGTCAGATCGTATAGGGCGCCGCAGGTTATACACTCTTTCATTTTCAACCTTGTTTTTACATTTATGTGGCATAATATAGCCTGAATGTATCAAGGAAACCGGATATTCACATAACTTTCACCGGATTAATGAAAAATGAGGGAGAGTCCCGCCCCTACCTCCTTCAGATCAGCCGCTCCGGCCAGGGCTATGCGGGAGGCAAGATCCACGCAGTGACAGGCATGAATTTCGGAAGGTCGGAGCTTCTTGAAGTAATCCAGGGTTCCGGCCATCTGCTCCCGGGAGGGATTCAGCAGGTGGAATCCCCCGATCACGTCGGCCACCCGCTCTTCCCCGCAGATTCTCCGGGCGTAATCGATGATGTTGCAGATCCCCGAATGGGAACAGCCCGTGATGATGACCAGGCCCTGCCCGCTCCGGTAGGCCAGGGCCGTATCGTCCAGAAGGAAGTCCGGTCTCGCTTCTCCCCCCCTGTGGATCAGCCCGACGGGGGTCCGGTTTTCAAAATCATGGATTCTCTCTATCTCCCCCAGATAGACGAGCCTGTCCGACAGCCATACCGGCTCCCGGCGAAGGTCCACGGTGAAATGCTTCTCCACCTGCTCCCGGGACAGGTTCATGCCGATCTCCCCCAGATCCCCTTCGGTCCGGGAATCGAATATCAGGGGATGGGCCAGCAGGACGGGACGGCTGTGGGGAAGGGATTCTATTTTCCCTTCCCCGAAGAGGCGCAGCAGGGGCTCCAGTCCCCAGGTATGGTCCAGGTGGGCATGGGAGAGAACGATCCTGTCCACAAGGCGCAGGTTCTGATCCAGTTTCCGGGCATTGATGAGAAAAGCGTCGGAATAGCCCAGGTCAAAGAGGATCTTCTGCGGTCCCTCCTCCAGGAGATAGGACACCCCGGGCTCTCCCAGAAAGTACCGGTCCGTGAGGGTGTTGTTGTCCACGAGTACGGTGAGTTTCATTGTTATATTTCCTCCCTGTCGCCTGCGGTCAGATCCCGCAGATCCTCCAGAAGCCGGCCGATCTCCGCGCCGTCGGAGTAGATGTACTGATTGGTCAGGGGGTGGTCCCGGAGGGGTCGGGACTCGTTCCCCCCTTTCCCCCGGCTCAGGTGCTCCCGGTACTCCCGGGGGGTGCAGCCGCAGTTGTGCAGGAAGGCCTTGTTCATGTACTTCCTGTCGGAAAAACCCGCCTCCAGGCAGATATCCAGATTGGAAAGGCCGGTGCTGCCCATCAGCCTGGCCGCCCTTTCGAAGCGGAGATTGCTCACATACTCCCCGAAGGTGATGTCCAGGGTGTTCCGGAAGAAGTGGGAGAGGTAGGTGGGGGAGAGATTCTCCCGCTCCGCCAGGCCGGTGAGGGTGATCTTCTCCCCCAGGTTTTCATTGATATAGGCCGTTATACGGGTCAGGCGGGACTGTCTCTCCCGGTTCCTTAGGGATTCCTCCCGGTCGATCACCTTGTACTCGGTCCCTTCCATCATCCGGGAGAAGAGACGGAGGATGCCCGAGGCCACGGAGAGTTCGAATCCCGGACCGCCCCGAAAGTAGTCGCGTGTGAGCCGGTAGATCTCCCCGGTCATGCTGTCCCGCCACGCCCTGTCCGTCCCGTCGAATACCCGGGGGGAGGTGAAGGAGATGTTTTCGAATCCCGGGAAAACCCTTTTGCACAGCCCCGGGGAGATCTGGAGCGAGAGGAGGGGGGAGGGGCCTTCCAGGCGTTTGAGGCTGTGCGGTTCATGGGAGTTGAAAAAGAGGAGGGATCCCCGGGAAGCCGGGAACTCCACGCCCCGGCTCCTGATCAGGAACTCTCCCCCCATGAGGTAGCAGAACTCCATGTCCCCGTGAAGATGGGCCGTTCTGTTGATCAGGTTGACGAAAAAGATGTTGATGTTATCCACCCGGGGGTATTTGACGATTTCAAATTCCTCTCCCTCCCTGTTCATTCCGGCCTCCTATGACAAGATTGTCGTTTTTTTATCACAAAATCAACCCACCCGATTCCCGTTCCCCGGTGATAATGGAGAAAAAGCAGCAGGGAGGATGATATGTCAGGATTCAAATATTCCGTAGGCCCCTGGAATGTGCACAACGGTGCCGATTCCTACGGTCCGGCCACGAGGGAGGAGATCGACTTTGAAACCAAGGTTAAAACCTTTGCGGAGATGGGTTTCAGCGCTATTCAGTTTCACGATGACGACGCGGTACCCAATATAAACGATCTGAATGAAGAGGAAATCAAGGGGGAAGCCCGAAAGGTGAAGGCCGTCCTGGACAAGTACGGTCTCAAGGCGGAATTCGTCGCCCCCCGCCTGTGGATGGATCCCCGGACCGCGGAGGGGGGGTACATGTCCACCTCCGCAAAGGACAGGGAGTATGCCCTGTGGCGCTCCTACCGCTCAATCGATATCGCCCGGGAGCTGGGGACGGACAAGATCGTCCTATGGCTCGCCCGGGAGGGCACCCTCTGCGCCGAGAGCAAAAGCCCGGTCTGGGCGACGAAGAAGCTCGTGGAGGCCCTGGACCTGATGCTCGCCTATGACGGGGGCATCAAAATCCTTATCGAACCCAAGCCCAACGAGCCCATAGACAGGAGCGTCTGCGGGACTATCGGCCATGTGATGGGCGTATCCGCCGCCACGGCCGACCCCTCCCGGGTGGGGGGGCTCCTGGAATCGGCCCATGCCATCCTGGCCGGCCTGGATCCGTCCCACGAGATCGGCTTCGCCCTGGCCATGGGCAAGCTCTGGGGGGTTCATCTTAACGACCAGAACGGCATGAAATTCGACCAGGACAAGACCTTCGGCGTGGAGAACCTGCGCCAGGCCTTCAACCAGGTGAAGGTGCTCATGGAGAACAACTACGGTTCGAACGGGGAGTATGTGGGCCTGGACGTGAAGGCCATGAGAACCACCACGGACAGGGACAGCTACAAGCATCTGGCCAACAGCCTCAAAATCGCCCGGATGCTGGAGAAAAAGGTGGAGAAGTTCGATTACGCCTTCCAGAGGAGATGCGTGGAAACGCGGGATTTCGAAGCCCTGGAAATGTATGTGATGGAACTTCTCATGGGAGCTTAGGAGGGTGAGAATTTCCGGAGCCGGGTGCTGCCTCTACGATTATCTTTACGGGAACATCCCCTTTGCCTCACCCCGTTTCACCCGTTCCCTCTCCCGGAGGCCCGGTGACGGGGGATTGACTCCGGGGGAACTGGTCTTCGGGGAGCATCTCTCCCGGTACAGGGGCCAGCCCCTGGCGGAGTGCCTCGCCGATCTGACCGGGGATGCCTCCCCGGACGGGATCAATCTGGG
>QKAI01000459.1 GCA_003246505.1 Spirochaetaceae bacterium
AGAAAACTCCTGGACTACCTGGAAAAGATCACCCAGGGCCGGGGGGAGATGGAAGATCTGGAGCATATGGAGAGAATCGGACACCACATGCACAAGGCCGCCCTCTGTATGCTCGGAGGTTCCGCTGCCAACCCCATCCTGTCCACCCTCAAGGCATTCCGGGAGGAGTACGTTGAGCATATCCAGGAGGGCAAGTGCCGGGCGGGCAAGTGCAAGGCCCTGGTTCACTACGAGATCATCGCCGACAAGTGTATCGGCTGTACGGTTTGCGCCAGAAAGTGCCCCGTCAACTGTATCGCCGGCGAAAAGAAGAAGCCCCACGTTATCGATCAGTCCGCCTGTATCAAGTGCGGTCAGTGCTACGAAGGTTGTAAGTTCAACGCCATTGTGGTTAAGTAAGGAGTAGAATCGTGTCAACTGTAAACGTAAAGATAAACGGCCGGCCCGTAGAAGTCGGTCCTGACAGCACCATTCTGGATGCTGCCAAAAGGCTGGGGTGCAAAATCCCCACCCTCTGTCACCACGACGACCTCAAGCCCTCCGGAGCCTGCGGCCTCTGCGTGGTCAAAGTCAAGACCGACCGGGGCATCGCCCCCAAGCTGGTACGGGCCTGCTGCACCAAGGTCGTGGACGGAATGGACTACATCACCCACGATGCGGACCTACAGGAAACCCGCAAGACCATCCTGGAGCTGATCCTCTCCAACCACCCCGACGACTGTCTCTCCTGCGGACGGAACCAGACCTGCGAGCTGCAGCAGCTGGCCGCGGACTTCGCCATCCGGGAGACCCCCTTTCACAAGAACCTGAAGGATTTCCCCACGGACCACTCCACGGTTTCCCTCATCTTCGATCCCAACAAGTGCATCAACTGCGGCCGCTGCGCCCAGGTCTGCCAGCAGCTTCAGGGCGTCTGGGCCCTTGAGTTCATCAACCGGGGGGAGGATACGATCATCAAGCCCGCCGGGGACATCATGCTCAACGAGAGCCCCTGTATCAAGTGCGGTCAGTGTTCCTCCCACTGTCCCGTGGGTGCCATCTACGAAAAGGACGAGACCATGGAATTCATGGCTGCCATCCGGGATGAGAGCAAACACGTGGCCGTTCAGATCGCCCCCGCCGTGCGGGTCGCCTTCGGGGAAGGCTTCGGCCAGGAGCCCGGCTCCATCTCCACGGGCAAGATCTATGCGGCCCTCCGCGCCCTGGGCGTGGACGCCGTCTTCGATACGAACTTCTCCGCCGACCTCACCATCATGGAAGAGGGAAGCGAGCTGGTCCACCGGCTGACCAACGGAGGCGACCTGCCCCAGCTGACCAGCTGCTGTCCCGCCTGGACCGATTATATGGAAAAGTACGCCACCGACATGATCCCCCACTTCTCCACGGCCAAGTCCCCCATGATGATGCAGGGAGCCGTTACCAAGACTTACTACGCCGACAAGGCCAAGGTGGATCCGGGCAAGATCTTCAGCGTGGCCATCATGCCCTGTACCGCCAAGAAGTACGAGATCAGCCGGGACGACAACATGCAGGCCTCCGGTTACAACGACGTGGACTTGGTGCTTACCACCCGGGAGCTGGTCCGCCTCGTCAAGAGGGCGGGCATCTGTTTCGACTGTCTGGACGAAAACGCCAAGGCGGACAGCCCCATCGGTGCCTACGCCGGTGCGGCCACCATCTTCGGTGTGACCGGTGGTGTTATGGAAGCGGCCGTCAGAACCGCCCATAAGCTGGTGACCGGCAAGGAGCTGGAGAATGTGGAAGTCAAGGCCGTGCGCGGTCTGGACGGCATCAAGGTGGGCGAAGTGGATATGGCCGGTACCAAGGTCAAGGTAGCCGTAGCCCACGGACTTGCCAACATCGAAACGGTTCTTAATGAAGTGCGCGCCGCCAAGGCCGCCGGGAAAGAAATGCCCTACCACTTCATCGAGGTCATGGCCTGCCGGGGCGGCTGTATCGCCGGCGGCGGTCAGCCCTACGGAACGGATGACAACGTGAGAGCCATGAGAATCAAGGGTCTCTACAAGGACGATGAGAAGTCCGCCGTGCGCTGTTCCCACCAGAATCCGGAGATCATCCAGATCTACGAAGAGTTCCTGGAAAAGCCCATGAGCCATAAGTCCCATGAGCTGCTCCACACCAAATACCAGGAGAGACCGGTTTACCACAAGTAAGCCCCTTCCGACCTGTATTATATAACCGCCCCTTCGGGGGCGGTTTTTTTTCCATAAAAAACTTGCCCTTCCCTTTGAAAATTATTATATTCCCACTATAATAAAAAACGTATATAGACCATTAAGGAGAGATATATGGCACAGGGCGTAGTAAACGTAACATCGGAAAATTTCGATAAATTGATAGGTAAGGGTGTTGTTCTGGTGGATTTCTGGGCCCCCTGGTGCGGTCCCTGCCGGATGCAGGGGCCTATCGTGGAAAGGGTCGCCGCCACTCTGGGTGACAAAGCGGTCATTTCCAAGATAAACGTGGATGAGGAACAGGCTCCCGCCCAGAAATTCAACGTGACCTCCATACCCACCCTTATCGTCTTCAAGGACGGCAAGCCGGCCAAACAGTTCGTGGGCGTTCAGAGCGAAGACGTTCTTGTCTCCACCATAGAGGGTCTCCTCTGAGAAACGGGTTTCCCCGGATATAGCCTTTCTTCCGTTACGGGGGAAAGGTTTTTTTAGGGAGTTTGGACCAGGGGAAGGTAGATATGGAAACTCGTGCCCCGGCCGGGCACGCTGTCGAAGGTTATCGTTCCGCCGTGCTCTTCCACGGTGCCCATCACTGAGGGTAGGCCCATGCCCGTACCCTTGCCGGGGGCTTTGGTCGTGAAGAAGGGCTCGAAGATATCCTTTCTGATATCCTCGCCAATGCCTGTCCCCTCGTCGGATACTGTAATCCGGGCGTATTCTCCCCTCTCAAGATAGTGCCCTTCCCGTATCTGCTTTCTCTCGGAATGGCGGAACGGGATCGATTCTATCCTGAGCCTTCCCCCGCCGGGCATGGCGTCCCTCGCGTTAATCGCCAGATTCAGAAGGGCGTTTTCCAGCTGGGATTCGTCCCCCCTCACCACGAGGTCTTCCCCATGGCACTTCAGCTCGATCATGATGCTCTTATCCATGCTTCTCTCCATGACCTGGCCCGTCTCCCGTATAAGACTGTTCAACTCCACCGGACGTTTGACGAGGGCCCCTTTCCGGGCGAAGGAGAGGAGTTTCCTGGTCAGATCGGCGGACCGTTCGACACTTTTGAGAATGTTTTCCGCGTACAGGCGGATCTCTCCATCCTCTGTCCGGGAGGCGATAAGCTCGGCGAATCCCGAAATGGACATGAGCTGGTTGTTGAAATCATGAGCCACCCCCCCGGCGAGGCGGCCTATGGCGGATAGCTTTTCGTTCTGCTTCAATTCTTCATTCTTCTTCAACAGCTCCCCGGTCTTCTGGGCGATGGTCTTCTTCATAAAGAGGGAATTCAGAATCAGCAGGAGGGAGATGAGGATGATGCCGCCGAACAGGATCAGAAGCCATTGGGGGATGAAAGCCCTGTCTGTCCCGCCGTATCCCAGCCAATGGTATAGGCATTTATAATAGAAGGAGTCCTTGTCTCCCTTCCAGCGGATGAGACGGGAGTCTATCAGATTCAGAATATCCCCGTTCCTGCCTTCCC
>QKAI01000046.1 GCA_003246505.1 Spirochaetaceae bacterium
GACCAGGTGGGCCTGCTCACCCGCTCCGAGATCAACAGCTACCTGGCCATGGCCGCCATGCTGGGGTACACCATAGACGTGAATACGGACGTCCTTGACGCCCTCTTCGCCACCTATACCCAGACCGTGGAGGAAGTGGCCGCCACGACTATCGCCGGAGGAACGGCGGTTACCGGCTTCGGCGCCACCCTGGACGTGGTGGATACCTCCGGAGCGACCCAGACCAGGACTTACGACCTGATAGACACCTACCTGGCCACGGATCTGGGGAACGGGGACTTCCGCAGCCCCCTGATCTTCCCGTAAGGGGCTCCCCCTCCGGATAGTACCGGAGTTCTCCATAGTTGCGTCCGGCCCTTAGGGGCCGGACCTTTTTTTTGCGGTGAGGTTGACAAAAAAAATGACCTATTATATAGTACTCCTCACGTGCCGCTGTAGCTCAGTCGGTAGAGCAGGGGACTGAAAATCCCTGTGTCATGAGTTCAAATCTCATCGGTGGCACATAGGAAGGATTCAATCGCAGGATTGAATCCTTTTTTTATGCCCTAGACCGGGGAGGGATCGCCCAGCTCCACCCCCAGGGCGGCCAGCCGCTCCCGGCACTCACCGGGACCGGTGAACAGGATGGTGTTAATGCCCAGGGCTTCCGCTCCGGGGAGGTTCACCGGGTAGTCGTCTATGAACACGGTCTCCTCCGGCACCAGGGAGAAGGTGTCCAGCAGGGTCCGATAGATCTCCCCGTCCGGCTTGACCTGGCCGACCCGGCAGGAGTAGATCTTGCCCTTAAAGAGGGACATGAAATCGTGGGATTCCAGGTAGGGCAGGATTTCCGTGGGCATGTTGGAGAGAAGGTACAGGGGATAGCCCGCCTCCTTCACCTCCCGCAGAAGTTCCACGGTCTCCTCCTTTGGGGTGAGAATCAGGGGGATCTCCTCAAAGATGTCCATGATCCTCTCGTGGGGGATCCCGGTTCTCTCCGAAGCCCGTCGGGCCGCTTCCTCATAGGTGAAGGTGCCCCGGTCCATCTCCTTCCAGTCCGGGTGGGACAGGAGCTGTTCGTATACAAGATCCCTCTCTTTTACCTCGGAAAAACAGCGGGACACCAGTTCCTCCGGGTCCCAGTGAAACAGGACACCCCCCAGATCAAAGACAATATTCATGCAAGCCTCCTAGGCAGGAAATATCATAGGAAAAAACGCCCTTTCATACAATCCCATAGGTAAAAAATACAATCGGAGAGCAACAAAGTACAATCAAAAAGATTCTCAAAATCTTTCATAGAGCGGGTTCCCGGGAACGGCCTTACCATTTAGCAAGAGAAACTGAGGTTTCATCAAAACAAAGGAGTTGTTAATGAAAAAGAATCTTTTTATTCTTTTGACCCTCGTTCTGGCCCTGACTCTGGCAGGCGCCAATGGCAAAGGCGATGCCGCTGCGCCCGCCGCGGATATGGAAAAAACGGTAACCCTGGTTTACGCCGAAGTAAACCCCATGGATTCCATCGTCGGCCAGACCGGCGCTAAGTTCAAGGAAGAGGTGGAAAGACTTTCCGGCGGTACGGTAAAGCTGGATATCCAGGCCAACGGCGTACTGGGCGCTGAACAGGACGTGCTCGACGCCATGCTCGGCGGCGGCGGTACCATCGATATGTCCAGAATCTCCGCTTTCGCCCTGACCAGCTACGGCGGCGAGAAATCCAAACTCCTCTCCATTCCCTATACCTTCACCGGCCGGGATCACTTCTGGAAGTTCGCAGCCAGCGACCTGGCCCCCGAATTCCTCATGGAACCCCACGAGAACGGAACCGGCATCCGCGGTCTGTTCTACGGAGAGGAAGGGTTCAGACACTTCTTCGCCACCAAGCCCCTGAACAGCATCAAGGACATGGCCGGCATGAAGATCCGCGTATCCAACGACCCCGTAGCCCGGGGCATGGTACAGGGCCTGGGCGCCGACCCCACCGTTGTTAACTACAACGAGCTCTACTCCGCCCTGCAGACCGGCGTTGTCGACGCGGCCGAACAGCCCATCGCCAACTACAAGTCCAAGGCCTTCAACGAAGTGGCTCCCTACATGATCCTCGACGGTCACACCCTGGGCGCCATCCAGGTCATCATCACCGACGAAGCCTGGGACAAACTCTCCGCCAAGCAGCAGAACGCCCTGGTCGAAGCCGGCAAGATCGCTTCCAAGTTCAACAGGGAGCTCTCCGAAGGGGCCGAGCAGGAAGTCCTGAAGCAGCTGGCCGCCGAAGGCGCCGTTGTCGTGGAAGTTGCCGACAAGGGACCCTGGCAGAAAGCCTGCGAAGCTGTCATCAAGGAATCCAGCGCCAAGAACGCTGCCCTGTATAAGCAGATCCTGGACATGCAGTAAAATCACCGGGCCCGGGACAGCGCCCATAGGACTGACCGGGCCGTGATTCAATTAAGAAAACAAGTCAGGCACAGGGGCACCGGCCCCTGTGCCGCCTTCATATTTACTGAGGAGTTAAAATGAAAGCGTTTTTTCGCGCTGTGGATAAAATCAAGCCGTTCTACGACCATGTGGACAGGGTGGTCCTTTTTATCTGCAAAATTCTGCTGATAATAGATATTGCTATTACGGCAATGGCTGTTACCGGGAGATACGTTTCGTTTATCCCCGACCCGGCCTGGAGCGAGGAAGTGGTCCTCTCCTGCATGGCCTACATGGCGGTTCTGTCCGCCGCCCTGGCGATCCGCCGCAATTCCCACATCCGCATGTCCGCCCTGGACCGGTACCTGCCCAAGAAGGTGCTGGCCGTTCTGGACCTCATCGCCGACATAGCCGTCATGATCCTGGGCTTCGTCATGATCGTGGTCGGATGGAGATACGCCCAGAAGCTCGGATCCCGGGGATTCTACGTCAGCATGCCCGGCCTGTCCCGGTTCTGGATGTACTTTCCCATTCCCCTGGCCGGCGTGGCCATGGTTATTTTTGAATTTGAAACACTCTGCAACCAGATAAAGGTTCTGGTCCTCGGGGAGGATGATAAATAATGATTGTTAACAGTATGGCTATACTCATTCTGCTGGGAACCTTTCTCATCTTTATTCTGCTGCGTTTTCCCATCGCCTACGCGGTGGCCCTTTCCTCTATCCTCTGCCTGCTCTACCAGGGGCTTCCCCTCACCACGGTGGCCCAGCAGATGGTCAAGGGCATCAGCTCCTTCAGCCTGATGGCGGTCCCCTTCTTCATCACCATGGGCTACCTGATGGGGTCCGGGGGCATATCGGAAAAACTCATCGCCCTGGCCGACGCCTGCGTGGGCTGGATGCGGGGGGGCATGGCCATGGTCAACATCGTGGCCTCCTACTTCTTCGGGGGAATCTCCGGATCCGCTGCGGCGGACACCGCCTCCCTGGGAAGCATCATGATCCCCATGATGGTGGAGCAGGGCTACGACGACGACTTTTCCACCGCCGTCACCATCACCAGCTCCTGCGAGGGCCTCCTGGTCCCTCCCAGCCACAACATGGTCATCTACGCCACCACCGCCGGGGGCATCTCCATCGGGGCCCTGTTCCTGGCGGGATACCTGCCCGCGGCGATCCTGGCGGGCACCCTCATGAGCGGCTCCTACATCATCTCGGTCAGGCGCAACTACCCCAAGGGGGAGAAGTTCCACCCCATGAACCTGATCAAGC
>QKAI01000144.1 GCA_003246505.1 Spirochaetaceae bacterium
CGCCGAGGCCCGGGAGATCATTGACTACGGGGTGGATTCCTATGTTTTCATATCCAATCAGTTCGCGGCCCAGGGCGAGAGCGAGGACGTGGTCAGAAAGAACGTGGACAATCTACTCTCCCATCTCCCCGAGGGAAGCTTCGGTATCTACGAGTGTCCCTACCCTTATAAGCGGCTCATCTCCCCGGAGCTCCTCAAATGGTTCGCCGATACGGGCAAGTTCACCTTCCTCAAGGACACCTGCTGCAATATCAATGAGATCAAGGCCAAGCTGAAGGCGGTGGAGGGGAGCCCCCTCAAGATCTACAACGCCAACGCGGCCACCCTGCTGGAGAGCCTGAAGGCGGGCGCCGCGGGATACTCCGGGGTCATGGCCAACTTTCACGGCGACGTTTACGAGTGGCTGTGCCGGAATTTCGAAAAGGAGCCGGAGAAGGCCTCCGTGGTGCAGGATTTCCTGGGTCTGGCCAGTGTCATAGAGTGCCAGCTCTATCCGGTCAACGCCAAGTACCATATGCAGCTGGAGGGCCTGAATGTCAATCTCTTCAGCCGGGTGCAGGATTTCACGGGCCTGACCTCCAGCCGCCGGATGGAGGTGGAACAGCTGAGAAGATCTGTGGATTATATCAGGCAGAATATTTTAACAAAGTGATCAAACCTGAAAGGGTATAAGATTAATAATTCTATTGGAGGAATGTTATGAAAAAAATGATGATTCTTTTTCTTGTTCTTACGGTCGGTTTTGCCGGTACTGTCTGGGCTAACGGCCAGAAGGACGGCGAGGGAAGCGTAAAGCCCGTTGAACTGATTTTCACATCCGTTTCCGTATCCGGTGACTCCCATACGGAAGCCATGTATGTTTTCGCCGACAAGGTGAAGGAACTGACGAAGGGCAGCGTGGAAGTGAAGGTGTACGACAACGGCACCCTGTTCACCCAGGAGAACGAGTTCGACGCCCTCATCAGCGGCGAAGCGGATATGGCCTATATCTCCTTTCCCACCATCGCGACCCAGATTCCCGAGTTCGGCATGTTCGGCTCCGGCTACTTCTTCAGCTCCTACTCCCATATGACCTCTGTTCTGAACGGCCAGATCGCCGCACAGGACATCTGGCCCCGCATCAAGGACGAGTTGAACCTGGTTCCCCTGGGAAGCATGTACCTCGGCAGCCGGGAGATCAATACCAGAAACAAAGAGATCAACAGCTACGCCGACATGAACGGCCTTCTGCTCCGCATGCCCGGATCGGAAGCCTGGCTCTTCCTGGGAAAAGCCCTGGGCGCCAATCCCACCCCCCTCTCTTTCAGCGAGCTCTACACCGCCCTCCAGACCGGCGCCGTCGACGGCCAGGACAATCCCCTTCCCACCGTGGAGAAGGCCAAGTTCTACGAGGTCACAAAGTACATCGCCATCACTAACCACGTCATCGACTCCATCATGCCCTGCGTGAACGCGGACAAATGGAACTCCATGACGGCGGAACAGCAGAACGCCGTGAAAGAGGCCATGCAGTTCGCCATCAATTTCAACGACGAAGCCCGGATCAAAAGCGAAAGCGAACTGGTCGCCTTCTTTGAGGGTCAGGGCATGACCGTGACCCACCCGGACATCAACGACTTCAGAAGCCATGTGCAAGCCGCCTACAAGGCCAACCCCGCCATGACTTCCACCTGGGACATGGATCTGTACAATAGAGTGCAGGCTATGGCCAAATAGCCCTAACAAAGGGTACATTAAAAAAACTATCTTCAGTCCCGGCCGTCTCCCCGCAGGCGGTCGGGACTTCGATTCCGGAAGGAGGATGCATTGAAAAAAATCTGGAAGGGTATCGGATACGTTCTCGGTACCATAGTCCCCAATATCACCTTTCTTGTCATATTCATAACCTTCAGTCTCACCATCGTATCCCGTTATGTGCTCAAGGCTCCGGTGACCTGGGCCTATGAAATCAGCATCCTCGCCTATATCTGGACCATGTTCTTCGGCGTGGGCAAGGCGATGAGCCAGCAGGAGCACGTGGTCTTCGGTCTTGTCTACGACCATATCAGCCCCAGGAGCAAGGCCATATTCCGGATCGTGGGGGATGGCATCGTCATTATCCTCATGACCCTGGTCCTCTATCCCTCCTTTCAGAAAATGCTCTCTAAAAGAATGGTGACCGGCGTGCTGAAGCTTCCCTTTTCCGTCATCTTCGCCCCCCTGATTTTCATGTTCGCCGACATTATCTACCGCAGCGTCCTCGATCTTATCAAGGTGATCCGAGAGGGCGTTGAGGATGAATACGCAACCCCCGAGGAGATATCCGAATGATCGTTCTGCTGCTGTTCGCCGTACTGGCCCTGGCCTTTATTATCCGGATACCCGTATCCCTCTCCATGCTCATCGCCTCCATCGCCTACTTCCTCATGGCCGGCAAGGATCTGGGTCAGGTGTTCTCCGTCATGACGGGGAGCATGTTCTCCAACTACACCATGCTCGCCGCCCCGCTCTTCATCTTCATGGCAAACGTCATGAACGAGGGGGAGATTACGGACCGGCTCTTCAAATTCTGCAACGGCCTTTTCGGCCGCCTGCGGGGGGGCACCGCCCAGGTGAACGTGGCCGCCTCCCTTATCTTCTCCGGCATGACCGGCTCGGCCATCGCCGACGCCTCCGGCATCGGCCTGATGGAGATCGACCAGATGAAGAAGGAGGGCTACGATCCGGAATTCAGTTGCGCCCTGACCGCCGCGTCAGCCACGGTGGGGCCCATCTTTCCCCCCAGCATCCCCATGGTCATCTACGCCATGCTCTCCGGCGCCTCCATCGGTAAACTCTTCATGGGCGGCATGATCCCGGGGATCATCCTATCCCTGCTTCTGGCGGCCTATGTGGCGGTCATTTCGGTCAAACGCAAATATCCCCGGGGGGAGCAGATGGTCCTGCGGGAACTCCTGAAGGTCACCGTGAAGGCCACCCCGGCCCTGTTCACGGTCCTCCTGCTTCTGGGTGGCATCTACCTGGGGGTCGTCACCCCCACCGAAGCGGGCGCCCTGGCGTCGGCCTATGCCATTCTGATCTCCATTCTCATCTACCGGAATTTCGGATGGAAGAAATTCTGGAGGATCATCCAGAAGAGCGCCGCCAACACGGCGACCCTCGCCCTTCTGGCGGGAACCTCCATGCTGTTCTCCTACATCATCTCCCTGGAGCAGGTCCCCCGGGCGGTATCGGCCCTGGTGCTGGGAATCACCGACAACAAGTACCTGTTCCTCATGGTCGTCAATATCATCTTTCTCCTGCTGGGCTGCATTCTCGACGTGAGCACCATACAGCTCGTGTTCGTCCCCATGGTTCTGCCCCTGGTGAACGCCTTCGGCATCGACCTGGTGCACTTCGGCGTGGTGATCTGCCTCAACATGATGATCGGCCTCTCCACCCCCCCTTTCGGCATGCTCCTCTTCATCGTGTCCGGGCTGGGAAAGACGAAGATCAGCGGGGTCATCCGGGAGATTATTCCCATGATCCTCGTCATGATAATCCTGCTCATGCTTATCACCTACGTTCCGCAGATCGTCCTGTGGATACCCAATAACTTCATGTAAGGGAAAGGACGCCCCGGGCAACCGGGGCCGCAGAGAAATGGCCCAAGCGACTGTTTACCAAAAACACATGGCTT
>QKAI01000538.1 GCA_003246505.1 Spirochaetaceae bacterium
TCCCCACCTTGTCTCCGGGAAATCCGGCGGGAAAGGAGGCGGTTATCTCCAACACTCCCCCCTCGAGGTAGGAGAAGAACCGTTCACCGTGCTCCTTCTCCTGATCGGCGGTCTCCTCGAATATCCTGCTAATCTGGACATAACCTTCTTTCTTTGCTTTAGAGGCAAAAAAGGTATAGCGGTTCCTTGCCTGAGATTCCCCGGCAAAGGCTTTGAGCAGATTTTTTTCCGTTTCCGTTCCCTTGATGGTAGCCATGTTTTTCTCCTTTGATTATGGTTCTTTTTTCTATGTTAAATCATCTTTTACGATTCCGCCAGACCTTCCCGTGAAAAAACGATCCTTGACAAGGCAATTCCCACCTCTTAAGATGACCCATGGACAGAATGAGCTCTCCCCCCATAAGGGCGGTCGTTTTTGATCTTTTCTCAACGCTGACGTCCCTGAGTCATACGCCGGGGGCTCCGGGGCGGAATTCCCACGAGACCCTGGGAATTTCCCCCGAGGCCTGGAGGGAAGCCCTTTTCCACCAGTCCCGGGAGAGGCTGATCGGCGAAATCAGCCGGCCGGTGGACATTATCAGGGACATAGCCTGGAAAATCGACCGGTCAATTTCCGAGGAACGGCTGGAAGAGGCCGCCCGGGTGCGGCGGATCCGTTTCCGCTACTGCCTGGAGCATCCCCCGGAGGGAGTCGTGGAAAGCCTGAGGAACATCCGGGACGCCGGTTACCGCCTGGCCCTGATCAGCAATGCCGACGCGGTGGAGGCGGAGGGCTGGGGGGGGGCGGAAATGGCCTCCCTCTTTGAAATCAGCATCTTCTCCTGCCATGTGGGCTATATGAAGCCGGAACCGGAAATCTTCCGCCTCTGCCTGGAGAAGCTGGGCCTGAACGGCCCGGAATGCCTCTACGTGGGGGACGGGGGAAACGACGAGCTCATCGCCTCCGCCGCGGCGGGGATGCATGCCGTCCTGACCACCCAGTTCCTGAGCGCCACCTGGCCGGAGAAAATCGCAGAGCGGAGGAAAACCGTCAAATACGCCGTGGGAGACCTGAACGAAATCCTTCCCCTCATCCACGGGCAGTTCCGGTGAGCGAAGTCTCCCTGGCGGTCAGGGAGTTCATAGAGCTCACCGCCCGTACCGGAGACATGGAGGGGGGATTCTTCTCCAACCGGCGGGCGGTGGACGGGACTCTGGGCCATAAGAAGGTCCAGTCAAGGCGCCCGATCCGGTACGAGAAGGAAAGGGCGGTGGAACGGACCTTCACCAAGGGGGACCATACCCTCCGACTGGAAGGGCGCATCGACGGGGTGTTTCTGACCGATCCGGTGGAACTGGAGGAGATCAAGACGGTGGAGCGGGAGTTTCCCGGCTCCTGGGAGGAGTCCCCCCCCCTGCACCGGGCCCAGCTTCTCGTTTACGGAGCCCTTTACCGCCGGGAGCCGGAGGAGCTGCTGAAACTGACCCTCACCTACTTTCACCTGAGAAGCGAGAAGGAGGAGAGCTACACCCGCACCATGGGCGGAAGCGAGCTATCTGTCTACCTGGACGATCTTCTGGACCGATACTTCTCCCGCATGGCAAGGCGTCGGGCATGGCGGGAGGAGAGGGACCGGTCCTGCCGGGAACTGGTCTTTCCCTACGGGGAATTCCGGACAGGGCAGAGGGATCTCTCCGCCCGGGTGTTCCGCGCCGTCCGGGACGAGTGCCTTCTCATGGTTCAGGCCCCCACGGGAACGGGAAAGACCATGGGGACCCTCTTCCCCGCGGCGAAGGCCCTGGGAGAGGACAGGGCGGACCGGATCATCTACCTGACCGCCCGGACCCCGGGGCGGACCCTGGCGGCGGAGGCCGTGCGGGATATGGAGAGGGGGGGCGGCCGGTTCATCACGGTCATCCTGACCGGGAAGGAGAAGATGTGCCGCACCCCGGAAGCCCGGCAGTGCGTTCCGGAATTCTGCCCCTACGCCGCGGGGTATTACGACAAGCTGGGCCCCCTCCTGGAGGAGGCTCCGGAGGTGCGCTTCTACGACCGGGACAAATTCAACGCCCTGGCCGACGAGTATGAAATCTGCCCCTTCGAACTCTCCTTGGACCTGGGGCTGGAAGCGGACATCCTGGTGGCGGACTTCAACCACCTCTTCGATCCGGTGGTCTCCCTCAAGCGCTACTTCGCCCGTCCCGGGGAACGTTACGCCGCCCTCATCGACGAAGCCCACAACCTGCCCGACCGGGGCCGGGATATGTATACGGCCCGGCTGAGCAAGGACAGTATCCTGGAGATAAAGAGGACTCTCAAAAAGAGCCATCCCTCCCTGGAGAAATCCCCCCTGATCCGGGCTCTGGAGGGACTCAACCGCCAGCTCCTGGCCTTTCGCAAACAGTGCGAGGCGCGCCCCGACGGGGCCCTGGTCCTCACCGAACCGGACAAGCCCTTCCTGGACGGGATCCAGCGCTTCAACCAGCTGGCCGAAGAGAACCTGCGGGAGGACCTGCCCCCGGAGACCTACTCCCTGCTCATGCCGTTCTACCTGGACACCCGCTTCTTCGCCCGCATCGCGGAACTCTTCGGGAAGCCCTACCGCTTCGTCCTCACGGCCAGGGGAAAGAAGAACTGCGAAGCCGCCCTGCTCTGCCTCCACCCGGCCCCCCTCCTTAAGGAGGGCTTCGACAAGTGCCGGTCCGCGGTGCTCTTCTCGGCGACCCTCACCCCGGCGGATTACTTTCAGAAAATTCTCCTGGATACGGACCGGGAGGTCCGCCGCCTGGACATGGCCTCCCCCTTCGACCCGGAAAACTGCCCCGTCATCATCCGCACCGACATCAATACCCGCTATCGGGGCCGGGAGGAGAGCCTGGACCGGCTGATCCTGGCCATCAGGGAGGGACGGGAGATGAGCCGGGGCAACCACCTGGTGTTCTTCCCCTCCTACCGCTATCTGGAGTCGGCCCGGGAGCGATGGGAGGAGACCTGGCCCGGCGAGGCTCTGCTGATCCAGACGGGGGGCATGGGGGAGGAGGCCCGGGAGGAGTACCTGGGCCGTTTCGCCGCCGCCCGGGAGGAGGGCCGCCCCCTGCTGGCCTTCGCCGTGATGGGGGGGATCTTCGGGGAGGGGATCGATCTGCCCGGGGATCTTCTCACCGGGGTGACCGTGGTGGGGACGGGACTCCCCGGGATAGGCCTGGAGCGGGATCTCTTGAAGGAGTACTACCAGGAGACCCTGGGGGAGGGATTCGACTTCGCCTACCGCCTGCCCGGGTGGAACCGGGTGCTCCAGGCGGCGGGGCGGGTCATCCGCAAGGAGACGGACCGGGGGGTCATCCAGCTGATCGACGACCGCTTCACCCAGCCCGCCTACCGGAAACTCTATCCCCCCCACTGGCGGATAAGAACGGTTTAAGGTATAATAGATCCCATGAACGCCCTGCGCCTGATCAACGACGACACCCCCTCCTTCGTTCTGGAGATGATCTTCCAGCTCAAGGTGAAGGACGTCATGACCCGGGACCTGATGACCGCGGACAGGCAGACCTCCCTCCGTTCCATCCAGCACATGATGAAGGCCAAGGCGGTGACGGGAATCCCCATAGAGGAGAACAAACGCCTCTTCGGCATCATCAGCCTGGAGGATATCATCCGCGCCCTGGAGGGGGGGTACATCGACGACCCGGCGGAGCAGAGGATGACCCGTAACCTCATCGTCCTTGAGGAGGACATGCCCCTCTCCTTCGCCATCAACTACATGGACAAGTACCGGTACGGCCGTTTCCCCGTGCTGAACATCCGCAAGGAGCTGGTGGGCATCATCACGAGCCGGGACATCATCAACAAGCTCCTCATGCGCATCAACGAGGAGATGACCCAGCTGGAGGACAAGCTGGTGAGGGAGCCGGACCATACCATGGACAGCTACCACAAGACCTTCATCTGCCACCGCTTCGATTTCGAAAACGCCGGGCGGGCCAGCACGGAGATCAAGAAATACCTGAAGGGGCTCGATCTGGACCGGAAGCTGATCCGCCGGGCGGCGGTGGCCTCCTACGAGCTGGAGATAAACCTGGTGGTCCACTCCCAGGGGGGGACCCTCATGTTCGAGGCGGAAAACGACCGGATACGGCTCATCGCCAGCGACCAGGGACCGGGCATCGCCGATGTGGACGAGGTGATGAAGGAGGGATTCTCCACGGCCAACGACTGGATCCGGTCCCTGGGCTTCGGGGCGGGCATGGGGCTGCCCAACGTGAAGAGGGTTTCCGACGTCTTTTCCATAAAATCCCGCCCCGGCGTGGGGACTACGGTCCTGTCAGAAATAGCGATCAAGAAAGGAGAGTCCGATGAAGATAGGTGATTTGGAAAAGAAGCTGGGATATGCCCCCCTCTGGGAAGGCTATGAGGACAGGGAGGTCCTGGACGGGTATACTTCGGACCTGCTGAGCGACGTCATGGGCAACGCCCCGGACGAATCGGTCCTTATAACCATTCAGGCCCATAAGAATACGGTGGCCGTGGCGACCCTGGCGGGAATAAACGCCATCGTCCTGAGCAACAACCGCCCCGCCCCGGACGAGATGATAGAGGCGGCCAGGGAGGAGGGCATCGCCGTCTTCCGGGCAGGGGACAATCAGTTCACCGCCTCCTGGAGAATCCACGAACTCCTCTCCCGCTAGAGAATGACGGTCAAGGCGGACCTTCATATCCACTCCTGCCTCTCCCCCTGCGGGGATCTTTCCATGGCTCCCCGGGATATCGCCCGGACAGCCAGGGAGCGGGGGCTGGACCTGGTAGGCCTGACCGATCACAATTCCGCCCTGAACTGCCCCGCCTTCCGGGAGGCCTGCAACGAATTCGGCCTCTATCCCCTTTTCGGCATGGAGGTCACCACCTCCGAAGAGCTTCACTGCCTGGCCCTGTTCGGCCGGATGGAGGAGTCCCTGGCCTTCGGGGAGGAGATCACCCGGCTCTACCGGGGCCCGGTGAATAATCCCTCGAAATCCGGCGATCAGATCTATCTGGACGGGGAGGAGAATATCCTGGGGGAGGTGGAGATCAATCTCGCCCAGGGGGCCTGCGCCATCGGGCTGGGGGAGCTGGGGAACCTCATCGCCGGCCGGGGCGGCCTATTCATCCCCGCCCATATCGACCGCCCCTCCTACAGCGTCTACAGCCAGCTGGGCTTTCTCCCCCCCGATTCCTACGACGCCCTGGAGACAACCCAGGCGTCACCCCCCCTGGATACGGGGGGCTATCCCCTCCTCGCTTCCTCCGACGCCCACTACCCCGAGGATATTGGCAAGCGGTATACGGAACTGGATGTGGAGGAGCTCAGTTTCCATGGGATAGGCCGGGCCATAAAGGAGGGCCGGTGCCGGCCGGTCTTCTCCTCCCGCAGGGGATAGTCCCGACGGGGAGAGGAAATTCGGCGCAATTTGGTTTTTTTCCTCCTTATGCTTTATAATACTCTCCAGAGAGGGTGACCGGCTGGTATGAAGAGAATCCCCGCGGGGCTGATGTTTTCCGCTTTGTTTCTGGGTGTTCTGTCCTGTGTGAACACGGTTCAGGCCGCCGAAGAGAACGGCCATAGCAGGGCTTCGGAAATTCCCGACTGGTACGTGAATCCCCCCGCTTCGGGCAGCCGCCTCTACGGAGTCGCGGAGGTGCGCTCGGAGGATCTGGGCAGGACCAAAGCGGCGGCCGTAAGCAAAGCCCGGGAGGACCTGTCCCGCCAGCTGAGCCTCTCCCTGGAAAGCATGCTCGGTTCCTATTTGCGGGAGACGGGCCTGAGGGGTAACAGGGTGATCGCCGATTGGGCCGCCGAGGCGGTTCGGGAGACGTCCCTTCTGGAACTGAGGGATGCCCAGCACAGGAAAACCTACCCCCTGCAGGAGAAAAACGGGGATTTCACCGTTTTCGTACTTCTGGAGTATGAGAGGAGCAGGGCCCTGAATGAGGATATTGCCGGAATTCTACGGAGGGACGAAGAGAATCGTCCGGAAAGCCTTTCCACGGAGATACTCCTGGAAAGACTGAAAATGGAAATGGAAAAGAATCCTCCCCGCACCCGGAACGGGGAAAATTAGTGAAGGCTGGTCAAGATGAAAAACGCGGTTATAATCCTTGCGGTATGTATGTCCCTGCTCTCCCTTTCGGCCCAGAATGCCGTCCGTGGTGAAATCGCCTATCTGGAGGGGGATGTCACCATCTCCCGGAAAGGGGAGATCCTTCCCTTCTATGAAGTGGATATGGGACTGACTCTGGAAGAGGAGGATGTCATCCGCACGGGACAGAACGGCTATCTGGAGATAGATATGTCCTATCCTGCCTCGGGAAGCCTTTTGAAGATACAGCCGGACACGGTCTTTTATTTCGAATCCCGGGAGAACGGGGGCAGTTCCTCCGCCCGGGTGAACATCATAAGCGGATCCATAGGCCTAAAGGTGAGCAAGCTGGCCAGAAACGAGAGCCTGAACGTGGAGACCCAGTCCGCCGTCATGGGAATCCGGGGCACGGAATTCTTTGTCAACAAATCCCCCACCGGAGAACTTCTCATCACCTGCCGGGAAGGAAAAGTCTCCTGTGCCACCCCGGCCATGGAGACCTTTGCCATACCCGGAACGGTATGCCTGCAGAACGACGGCCAGGATTTCAAGGACGAGGCGGTTCCCGTGGGCAGACTGGATCAGTACCGGGAGCAGTGGTGGAAAGCACGGACCGACGCTCTGGTCTCCCTGGGGCCCCTGGCGGTGGAATATTACGGGGGTCGCTATACCCGGCAACTGCCCCTTTTCAACGACGCCTGGGAGGAACTCAACCGGAATAACCGCCTTTTCGAAGAGTACGAATCGATCCTGGCCAGGGGAGAGACCCCCGCCATGGCCAAGGCGACCAGGGACAAGATGACCCTGACCTCTTCGGTGATAAAGATGCGTTCCGCCCTTCCCCTGATGGAGGAGATTTTCTATACCCTCCTGATACTGGATGAATACCAGAGGCGGGGTTTATTCAACGACAGCTCCAGAAACCTTAAGGATTTCGGGAAAAGAAGGGATTCCCTGGAGAAGGAAATCGTCAAATCCCGGTACTACCTGTCCCTGTACAGTCAGATTTCCCGTCTGGCCGGGGGCGGCGGCTCCGCCCTGGACAGCATGATGAATGACAGGACCTTCTAGGGGATCCGCCTCCTAAACGTTGAATTTAAAAAACATCACGTCCCCGTCCTGGACGAGGTATTCCTTACCTTCCATACGGAGCTTTCCCGCCGCTTTGATGGCCTGTTCGCTGCCCGCCTCGAACAGGTCGTCGCAGTGGTAGACATCGGCTTTGATGAAACCCTTTTCGAAATCCGTATGGATGACTCCCGCCGTCTGGGGGGCCTTCATGCCCGCCCGGAAGGTCCAGGCCTTGTTTTCCTTGCCTCCGGCGGTAAAGAATGTCCTAAGCCCCAGGGTATGGTAGACTTTGCGGATGAGCCGTGAGAGACCCGACTCCTCCAGTCCCGCTTCCTCCAGAAAAACGGCCCGTTCCTCCGGATCGTCCAGGGCGGCGATATCCGCTTCCAGCTGCCCGCAGAGTACCACCACGTCGGCATTCTCCTTCTCCGCTTCCTTCCGGACCGCTTCAACAAAGGAATTCTCGCCCCTGAGTCCCTCCTCGTCCACGTTGCAGACATAGATCTGCTTCTTCATGGTAATGAGGTGGAGATCGTAAAGCATCTCCTGCTCCTCCTCGGTCATCTCCACGGAACGGGCGGCCCGGCCCTCGGAGAGTTCGTTCTTAAGCCTCTCAAGCAGGGGATCCATGGCCAGGGCCTTCGTCCTGATCTGCTTGTCTCCGCTCCGGGAGAGTCTTTCGTTGGAGGCGATCCGTTTCTCCACCGTGGCCAGATCGGCGAAGGCCAGCTCGATGTTGATGGTTTCCATATCGCTGACCGGATCGATGCGGTTGTTCACATGGATGATATCGGGATTTTCAAAGCAGCGCACCACATGGGCGATGATGCCCGTCTCCCGGATGTTGGCCAGGAATTTGTTCCCCAGCCCCTCACCCTGGGAGGCGCCCTTAACCAGACCGGCGATATCCACGAATTCCACGATGGCGGGAATTTTCTTCTCCGCCTGAATGATGGAGTGGATGCGGTCCAGCCGCTCGTCGGGGACATTAACGATGCCCACGTTGGGGTCGATGGTGCAGAAGGGGTAGTTCGCCGCTTCCGCCGGCGCCGAGGTGAGCGCCGAAAAGATGGTGGATTTCCCCACGTTGGGGAGCCCGACTATGCCGCAGTTTAATGCCATGTTATCTTCCTTTAAATTTTGGAGTAAAGCTCGGACAGGACTGGCCGGTGGCTTTAAGGACCTCCTGAGAGGGATTCCCCGCCGTCTTGAAATCGAAAATACGGCATCCGTGGGGAAAATTCCTGTCCCAGGTCACATAATAATGGGAACACTTCAGACAGTCAAATACCCTTGTCTCCATTTCCTTGAATTCAGCCCTTGAGGGAGTACTGAATGAGTTGGACGAAATGATAGAGCAGCTTGTAGACCTCTGTCATCAGCCCTTCGATATGGTTGTCGGTCCGGGCGTCCAGCTCTTTCCAGTTGATGATGACCTGATGGTTGGGAGCCTTGTAATCCTCGATGAGCTGCTTGAGCATCTTTCCCAGGGAGATGAATCCCTCGGAGGATTTCTTGATGAGGGTGAGGGCTTCCGCGTTGATCTCCCCGACCACGGTGTTCAGATTATTCTGGGAACCCCGGTCCTGGGTATTGGCCATTCGGAAATAGCGCTTGAGCCGTATGCCCCCGTTGCCGTCCTCGGCCAGATCGTTGTCAAAGGCTACCACCTGGTCCGCGTAATCGAGGAGCAGATGGTAGATCTCGGAAAACTGCTGGGAGGTGAGGTTGGTGGACCATTTCCCCTCGATGAGGAGAATGTCTATCAAATTCCTGACCTTGCTCTTGTAGGTATCCAGATAGAAGGCCTTCAGGTAGTTGATGCCGTCCACGTGGAGGAATCCGTCCACCCCTTTCTTAGAGAAATTGATATTGGCCTTGGCGGTGTAATTCTGGGTCCTGTGCACGGCGGTGGTGCCGAATACGGCCTTGACCTGGGCTTCTATCTGGCTGACCTTCCTCTCCCGGAGCAGGACATTGAGCACCTGCTCCACTTCCCTTTTCTTCTTGTCCAGATAGGTTTCCACGATCTCTTCGCTGTGGCCGAACCGGGTGATCTTGTAGTAGGGGTCCTCGCTCAAATGCATGATGATGAGCTTGAAGACCCGGGTGTTCCGGACTTCCTCGCAGCTGCGCATCAGTTTTTTCCAGGTGGAAGCGGGCATGAGCTCCATCTCGCGGTAATTCTTGAGAATGTCGAAAATGACGCCCCAGTTCACCTTGGGATCAATGGGCTCCAGGACGGTGAGGAAATCCTTGAGGTCCTCCAGCACGTACTCCCCGTTGATGGATTCGAACCGGGGGGAGTACACGAAGTCCCCCTCGGGCAGGGTGGAGTCGAATTTCTTCAGAAAAAAGTAGTAGTCGTAGCCGGCGAAGTCCATAAAGGCGAGGAAATAATTATAAAGGGCGTTGATGAGCTTGATCTTGTTCCCGTCGAATATGCTGAAGAGCCTGACCAGATCTCCCTTCACCTCCTCCCGGAGGGTTTTCAGATCCGTCGTCTTGGCCCGTTCCCTCAGGGAGGCTTCGGTCAGCCTCTCGTCCAGGGGACGGTCCTCCTCCCTGATTCCCATCTGGATGAAGGAAAATTTCAGGAGATCCGAATTGATGTAGGGGGAGAAGAGGGCGTAGACGGGCCCCACCGCCTTGTAGAGATCGTAAAAGAAGCGGGCCATCTGGGGCTGGGCCATGTTGCCGCTGGTCTTATAAAACTTTCCCGTACGCTTGAGTTCCTTGCGGATGTCCTTGAGGAGGCGCTTCTTCTCCCGGTCTCCCCCGGCGGCGCCCAGGATGCCCCCGAGAAGATTCTGCAAAACGGCGACGATGCCGCCGGAACCGTTTTCCGAACTCATCTGATCAGTCCCGGACTGGTCGACGTCAGCAGCATCCCCACATCCTTCAGCTCTTTAATGGAGTGGTAGAGAGCGGGTCTTCTGTTTGACTCCTTCTCCCTGTCCAGGGCCACGGTCTTGACATAGAGGTCATTGGCCAGGTCGGCCATGATATTCAGATTATTCGCCATATTGTCCACGGCCATCCTGTCCTGAATGGCGCCGTTCCGGCCCACCTGTGATTTGACCCGGGGCTCCACGCCGGTCCGGGCCTGATAGATGAACTGGGCCAGGCCGATGATCCCCATATACAGATCGTCCAGACGGTAACCGTCGGAGCGGGACTGCTCGGAATAGTTTACCAGCACTTCGAAATAGTGACGGTAGGAGTAGCCGATTTCCACCTCGTTCAGAGCGTTTCTGATAAGCCTGTTGCTTTCGAGAATATTGTAGTGATTGGTTAAATTCTCTATAAGATTCAGAATCTCATAACTCTTTACTACCAAGGGGAACGCTCCTGTGTTCTAAATGACAGTTTAATACTATGCCATAGAGTTGATTTTATCAAGCCTTTTTCCCTGATAACTCCCCCGGGAGAGGAGGAGTTCCGCCGTCCTTCGCGAGACCTCCGATTTGTTAAGGAAAACGCCGGGTACGCTGTTCCGGGGGGAGGGGGTATCCGTTGTCAAACGCATAATAACGGTTTCCTTATGGAGCAGTTCCAGGGCATCGGCCAGGTAGGAGATGTGCCTTTCCGATCCGGGAAAGGTCAGTTCCCCCAGCTCGTACTCCCGGTAAAGGGGGGAGCGGGAGGGAATGTGCAGGTTATGGATCTTTATCCCCTCGGGGCGGATGCGGTTCACCTGCCGGACCGTCTCCATCATCATGGCCCGGTCCTCCCCGGGAAGGCCGAAGATGAGGTGGACCGTCAGTTTGATCCCCCTCTTCTTGAGGAGCGCCGCGGCCCGGAAGAAATCCTCCCCGTCGTGGCCACGGTTGATCCGGCTCAGGGTCTCCCCGTGCACGGACTGAAGGCCCAGCTCCGCCCAGACGTCGAAACCGGGCCGGGCGTAGGAAGCCAGGAGGTCCGCCTTCTCACTGTTCAGGCAGTCCGGCCGGGTGGATACGATAAGCTCGGAAAAATCGTAGCATCCCAGACCCCGGTCGTAGAGGGCCCGAAGCTCCTCCACCGGGCCGTAGGTACTGGTATAGGCCTGGAAATAAAGCATGAAGACCTGCGCCCGGTAGCGTTTTTTCATCGCCCCCAGGGAACGGCGGATCTGGCTCTCCAGATCCATGTCCCCCTCCCCCAGATAGGCGGAACGGGAGCCGAAGGGATCGCAGTAGGTGCATCCCCCCCCCCGTCGGTCCCCCTCCCTGTTGGGACAGGAGAACCCCCCGTCCACACCCACCCGGTAGGCGGGGCGGCCGTATTTTTCTTTGAGATAGGACGAATAGGTTCGGTAGGGGAAATCCATGGAACCATTATGGGGAATAGGGCCGCCCCTGAGCAAGGCCCCCAGCTTGAATCTGGCGGACATACGGGTTATAATAAGCCTATGCTGAGAAAACTGCCCCTCCTGTTACTCTTCCCTTTCATCATCTCCTGCGGGGACAGGGGATATACCCTCATAAAGGTTCTCACCGACCAGAAGGACATGGTGCTGATTTCCGAATACTATAACCGGGTTCAGGACGAGAGCCGCCTTCTCCTCACCTACGACGACTATATCTCCTACGATGACATTCTGGAAATCAAGCCGGACCTTGTCATAGCCAGGGACATGAACAATCCCCTCTTCACCGATTCCTTCCTCCCCGTCACCCCCCCCGAGGGAATCTATCCGGTGCTCCTCGGGGACAGGGACGGGGAAGGCAGGATAAGCCTGGTGCCCCTCGCCTTTGATCTGCCGGTCATTCTCTACAGCCGGGAGGAGAGGGACCTGCCCTTCATGATGGACGGGGAGACCCTGATGAGGGAGGGAAGCGCCCGGAACCGGGAGACCGAATCACGGTTCAGTCATATGGGGTTCTCTCCCCTCTGGAACCCGGAGTTCCTCTACTGGTATCTGAGCGCCCTCCGCATCGGCTTCTACGGGGACGGGGCCTTTGTTTACGACCAGGACAGGGTCTCTGCGGGGATCAACCGCATCAGGGAGTGGGTGGAAACGAGCAACAGGTCCCTGGACTGGGAGAAGGAGTTCTCCCGCAAGTACCGGTATATCCCGGACTACAAGCTCCTTCAGAAGAGGATCATCGATTTCGTCCCCATGACCTACGGGGAGTACAGCGCCCTCCCCGGAAAGGAGACCGCGGGCATGACCTTCTCCTGGTTCGGGGACGGGGAGAAAATGACCCCCCTGGACGGGGTCTACGGAGGGATTCCCGGCGAATCGGATCACCCGGAGAAGGCGGAGGAGTTTCTCGCATGGCTCCTCTCCGACAGGGAGCAGGCGGATCTGATCCGCTACAAAGGGGTGGCCAGTCCCGGTTTCGCCCTCTTCGACAAGTTCAGTTCCCGGGAGGCGATCAACCGGCTCTCCCTGCCCGAGCTATTCCCCGATAAGCTGGGAAACCGGATGTTCCTCTCGGAACAGCTGGGGGAGCTTCCCCGGGAACCGGAAAACTGGAGCGCCATCCGTGCCCAGGTCCTGACGCCCTGGCTCAGGGAAACCCTCTGGGATAACGGCGTCCTCCCCCTCTCCTCCTATTACAGGGAGTGGCAACTCCAGTTCATCGACTGACCGGGCATGTTGACCTAAACCGCGTTCCCCCTATAAGATCAGACCCATGAAAGAGATTATCATGGTGAAAAAACGAAAGGACGACGGCGAAACCTGCCGCAAATGAGTTCAGGTGGAGGAGCAGCTCAGAGAGAGAGGTCTCTCCCATAGAATCGACCGTTTCGTCTGGGCCGTCGAGAACGATCCCCTTTCGGAGGGCATGGTCCTGGCCTCCAGGCTCGGTGTGGAGATAGCCCCCTTCTTCATTGTACGCAACGGGGAGGAGGAGAAGGTCTACCTGAGCAGTCTCCAGTTTATCAAAAGGGAACTGGAAAACCATGATAAGCCGGCGGAGTCGGGCATAGCGGCTTCGGCGGAGGAGCTTTTGCGGGAACTGGAGGGGAAATCACCCCTGACCACAATAGAAAAGGCTCTGGACCTGTACGGAGAGGAGTGCGCCCTCTCCTTCAGCGGGGCGGAGGATGTGGTCCTCATAGATATGGCGGCCCGGACGGGGAAGCCCTTCTCCGTCTTCTCCCTGGATACGGGACGTCTCCATCCGGAGACCTACCGTTTTCTGGACCGGGTCAGAAAGCATTACGGGATAAGGATTCGGGTCATCTCCCCGGACAGGGAGGCCCTGGAGGCCTTCGTGGAGGAGAAGGGGCTCCTGAGCTTTTACGAGGAAGGCCACCGGGAGTGCTGCCGGGTCAGAAAGGTGGAACCCCTTATACGGGTTCTGGGGGACTACAGAGCCTGGATCACGGGGCAGAGAAAGGACCAGAATCCTTCGACCCGGGGGAACCTACCGGAAGTGGAACTTGATAATTTCAAGGGCAAAGGGGGAGAGGGGCTGATGAAATTCAACCC